>JAJFKZ010000039.1 GCA_021772955.1 Gammaproteobacteria bacterium
CATTCCGATACCGTCATGACAACATTCAATGCCGAAACCGCTGCACAACTGGATCACGATGACAGTCTGGCCAGCTACCGCAGCAAATTCCATTTTCCCCATGCTGCCGATGGCAATGAGGTCAACTATTTCTGCGGCCACTCGCTGGGCCTGCAGTCTGTGGCCGCCACTGACATGGTCAACATCGCCATGGAAAGCTGGCGTCTGCAAGGTGTAGACGGGCATTTTACCGGCGGCAAACCGTGGCTGAGCTATTTGCAGAACCTGCAACCGTTGATGGCCGACCTGGTTGGGGCACGGCCCGAAGAAGTCACCTGCATGAACTCACTGACGGTGAATCTGCACCTGATGATGGCCAGCTTTTACCGGCCACAGGGCAAACGTTGCAAGATCGTCATCGAGAAACACGCGTTCCCGTCGGATCGCTATGCCGTTCGATCACAGCTACAGTGGCATGGTCTGGATCCAGATGACAATCTGATCGAGATTGACGCAGCGCCCGGACAGCGGCTGATTGATGTGGCCAGTATCGAGCAACTGCTGGCAGAACAAGGTGACGAAATTGCCTTGCTGATGTGGCCCGGGGTGCAATACATCACCGGTCAGTTTTTTGATCTCAAGCGCCTGACCACAGCCGCACACCGCGCTGGCGCCATGGCCGGTTTTGATCTGGCGCATGCCGCTGGCAATCTGCCACTGGCGCTGCACGACAGCGGTGCCGACTTTGCCTGCTGGTGTGGCTACAAGTATCTGAACGGCGGCCCCGGCACCTTGAGCGGCTGCTTTGTGCATCAGCGTCATCTCGACAATCCGGATCTGGTCAAGCTGGCCGGCTGGTGGTCAAACGACGTTAACACGCGCTTTGAAATGCGTGAGCAGGTCGACTGGGCTCGCGGTGCCGATGCCTGGCAGATCAGCAACCCACCGATTCTATCCACAGCCCCCCTGCTGACCGCCTTGGAGATCCATGACCAGGCCGGAATGTCGGCACTGCGGGACAAATCACTGCAATTGACCGGGTTTCTGGAACAAGGTCTGCAGCAGCTGATTCCAGATCACATCGACATCATCACCCCCGCTGACAGTGCGCAACGTGGCTGCCAATTATCGCTGCGCATGTTGGCCGGCAAGGATGCCGGGCGCAAGCTGTATCAGCAACTGTATGATCGCGGACACATCTGCGACTGGCGCAATCCCGACATCATGCGTATTGCACCGGTGCCGCTGTACAACAGCTTCGGCGATGTTTACAGGCTGGTGAGTTGCATGCAGGAGTTGCTGGCGAAATAAACCGGTTGCCACAATCAGTTTGCAGCCTGTAGGCCGGATAAGCGCAGCGCATCCGGCAACCGAGCCAGAAATTGTGATCACTCCTGCGAGCGCCGCGTTGCGTGTCGCTATACTCGCAGCACATCGTCGCATGGTGACTCATCAAGTCGATCAGTCAATGCAACCGTCGCAGCGCGACGCCACACCAGAAGCACGGTAGTTGCATGTTTATCGCCCCTGAATGCCTTTATAGTGTCACCACAGCGAAACCAATTTCATCATGACCCAAACCGCCAGCGACCACGGCAACAGCTTCAGCATCATCGGCGCCGGACTGGCCGGCACGTTGCTGGCCATTCACATGGCCAGACGCGGCTACCAGATCGATATTCATGAGCGCTTTCCTGATCAGCGCATAGAGCAAGTACCCAGTGGTCGCTCCATCAATCTGGCCCTGGCGGCACGCGGCCGCAAGGCTTTGGCAGAGGCCATGCCTGATGCTGCATTACTGGCCAGTGTTGACCAATTCAGCATCCCCATGCGCGGGCGCATGCTGCATGACGAGCACGGCGAAGCCACGCTGCAACGCTACAGCCAGTTCGATGATGAAGTCATCTACAGTGTCCATCGAGACCGGCTGAATGCCTGCCTGCTGCGGGCAACCGAGCAACACGACAACATCCACATGCATTTCAATCAGCAACTGGAAACGGTGGATTTTCAAGCACGGATGGCGCAGTTCATTGATCCGCGCACACAACAGCATTCCAGTATGTATTTTCATCGTCTTATCGGCTGTGATGGTGCCGGCTCAGTGCTGCGCCAGCAAATGCAACAGCATGCCGGGCTTGATGTGGACGCACAGATGCTCGATCACGGTTATCTGGAGCTGACGGTTCCAGCGGCCGCGGATGGTTCGGCACAGCTGGAACTGCATGCCTTGCATATCTGGCCGCGCGGTGGCCACATGTTGATTGCACTACCCAATGCGGATAACACGTTTACCGCAACCTTGTTTTTACCGCATCGGGGTCAGCCGGGGTTTGCAGAACTCGCTAATCCCGCAACCATGATCAGTTTTCTGCAACAGCATTTTCCTGATTTATTTCCACTGCTGACACAATTGGAAATTGATCTGGCGCGTCCGGTTGGCAAACTGGGCACGCTATACTGCCAGCCCTGGCATATTGCTGACCGGGCGTTGTTGTTGGGAGATGCGGCCCACGCCATTGTGCCGTTTCATGGCCAGGGCATGAATACTGCCTTCGAAGACATCAGCGTACTGATGCAGCAACTGGATGATCAGTCTGATGATCCGGACTGGCACAAATTATTCAGCGATTTCTCGCAGCGAAGAAAGCCCGATACCGATGCCATTGCCGCGATGGCACTGGAAAACTACCAGACCATGCGCGACGCCGTGCGTGACCCTCGTTTTCATCTGAAAAAGCAATTGGAATGGGCGCTGGAAAAACGTTTCCCCGAACATTTTATTCCGCGCTACTCGATGGTCATGTTCCGCCATATCCCCTATGCCAAAGCACTGTTACGAGGTGAACAGCAACAGGCCCTGCTGGAACAACTACTGACTGCTGCCGATGACGATTTGTCACAAATTGACTGGCGGCAGGCTGAACATTCCGTCATGCAATAATTATCAAAAAAGCAGGGTCATGGTATTTGACAAGTATTTCAATCTTTGCTAGATTCAAAGCATAACAAGGGCAAACTAGGGTTGGATCAGAGACATGGAATGTTTTTGATTGATAACATGGCGCAAAATTGCCGCCATTCATCTGAAAGCTTGGATTTATGATCATCAGGCAAACTAATTATCTTGGTATTTTGATTATGCTGCTGCTTCTCAGTACGCCGGCCATGTCGCAGTTTGGCGTTGCGAGTGGCCTTGTCAGCACAAGCGCAGTGCAATCACTGCAACTATTGGTATACCGTGCTGATGAGGCATACCGCCGCAATGAATATAAGCGTGCTTTTGAGCTATACCAATCATTGGCTAAAAATGCCGGAGATAAATTTTCACAGTATCGTCTTGCGTTAATGTATGCCCAAGGCTGGCATGTCAAAAAAAACACTATTGAAGCCTATGCCTGGTCAAGTCTGGCCGCTGAAACCGAAATTCCAGAATTTCTCGCTTACCAGCAGCAACTTGAAGATCAGCTGGAAATCAATGAACTGATACAGGCACGAAAACGTGCCAATCACCTGATTGAGAACTTTGGCGTATTTCAACAGGCCTATTCCAGCAGCAAGCTGTTAAGACGCAAGAAATTCAGCTGCACTGGTTCGCGCGTTGGCAATACTTGCGATCGAGTAGCCGCTTCAGGATTTGACTGTGCTATAGGCGCTGATCGACCGCCATCCGAGACCTGCTTGCGTATGGGACGGATGGGACTTAATTCTGTCACTGGTACCTTCCCGCTAAAGCTTCGTCAGGTCGAAACCGAACTTCGCGAACTCATGCGTATTTACAATCCTGGCCAGGTCACCCTGGGCGAACTGGAGTTAATTGATGACGACGAAGACCAGACGCATGGCGCTGATGAGGATCAGCAACCCAAATCAGATGAGGATGATAACTGAGCCACAGCATATCGAATCGATATCAAGCCTTGAAACTCAGAAACACTCAACTCAGTTGAGATCTTATGAGCATACCATCACGCAATACATTGTCAGAAAACAGGGTCATAGTAATTGGCGTCATTATATTTGACATGTTTATCAGCCCTATGCTAGATTCAAAGCATAACAAGGGCACACAAGGGTTGGATCAGAGACATGGAACGTTTTTGATTAGTTTAAAGGAGAAGCAGTATGACAATGCCACGTCCGCTCGTAACGGATCAATTAACACCAAACAATAGCCATTGTTTGCCAGCCGGTCGAGTTGCGGCTACGTTGAAATGTCTTGTGCTTCTGATGCTTGTGCCACTAACCAACGTGACTTACGGTCAGGCCAACGCAGTATTGGTCTTTGAACAAATGCAGCAACAAGCTGATATGGCTTTCAAAGAAGCGCATTATGCCCGCGCTTTTCGCCTTTATAAGCCGCTGGCCGAAGTCGGCGACAAGTTTTCCGCTTACCGGATTGCCTCAATGTACGAGTCCGGCTTGCATGTGGGTCAGGATATCATCGAGGCTTATGGATGGTCGTACCTGGCAGCCGAAACCGACATTCAGAGCTTTCGCAATTATCACAATAATATCAAGAAACGCCTGTCTGAAGATCAATTACAGCAAGCACGTGACCGAGCCGTGGACCTGCTCATGCAGCATGGCATCTGGACGAACGCTGTTCAATCCAGCAAAACTTTAAGAAAAGTTCTCTCTACATGCGCCGGTTCGCGGGTCGGTAACACCTGCAATAAATTACGCATAAATTGGCGCGGGTGCAATATTTCAAATGCCGAGATTCCATACGAAACTGGAACTCCCCCAGAATCCTGTTTACGTTTGGGAAGTGCTGGACTCTCCAGTTACAATGCTATGCCCTTGAATATCAGAGCTGTACAGAAAGGTCTGGCTGAGGTGATCGATAAATACCAACCCGGCCAGGTGGAACTTGGAGATTTCGAACTGATTGATGACGAAGCCGCAACATCAGATCAAGAGTGAGCTAATGATTAGGACAGGATCAATTCCAATTTTTATCGATAGCATGGCTGTATGTTGCCGCCATTCACCCTGAGGACTCATACCTATGACCAGCAAACAGATAAGCAAATACTGTGTTGTTGTCATGGTGTTGCTGCTCAGTACGCCAGCCATGTCGCAGTTTGGCGGCAGCGGAATAGTAAACACCAATGCGGTTCAGGCGCTGCAGGCGATAGTGTATCGTGCCGATCAAAGTTACGCGTCTGGTGATTACAAGACTGCATTCAAAGTGTACGAAAGACTGGCGCAGGACGCTGGCGACAATTTCTCACAATACCGACTGGCATACATGTACTTGTACGGACAGCATGTTGAACAAGATCCGGTCAAGGCCTATGCCTGGTCCTTTCTGGCTGCGGAAACTGGAACTGATCAGTTTCAACAATTTCATCGGCAGGTGGCATCAGGCATTGATCCAGAAACCCTGGCCAGGGCTGAAGTATTCGCCAAGGATCTTCGTGCGAAATTCGGTGTATTTCAACAAGCTTATCAAACCAGAAAACTGATTCGTGCAGAAAAATTCAGCTGTACCGGCTCGCGCGTTGGCAATACCTGCGCCAGTGTCAGTTCACAGAGTCTCAGTTGTGCGGCAGGCGCAGACCAGGCACCATCAGAAACCTGTTTGCGTATGGGCCGCATGGGCCTTAACGCCGTGGCCGGCTCCTTTCCGTTACGGGTCAGGAAAGCAGAACAGCTACTCGAAGGATTGATGCGGACGTACAATCCAGGCAAGGTCACTTTAGGCGAACTGGAGCTAATCGATGACGGCGAAGACCAGACGGGTGGCGCTGATGAGGATCAGCAGTCCAAACCAGACGTGAACGATGATAACTAAGCCACAGCATATCGAATCGATATCAAGCCTTGAAACTCAGAAACACTCAACTCAGTTGAGATCTTATGAGCATATCATCATGCAATAATTATCAAAAAAGCAGGGTCATGTTATTTGACAAGTATTTCTATCTTTGCTAGATTCAAAGCATAACAAGGACAAATAAGGGCAAACAAGGGTTGGATCAGAGACATGGAATGTTTTTGATAATTGATTAAAGGAGCATGATTATGCCTATGCACATCTATCTGCAATGCTGGATCAATCATCTATCTGATCAAACTGCCAGTACTGACTGCCCTGCTTTTCAGCACCAACACAGAGACAAGGGAAACCTCATGTTCAGACTTTTGCTATTCCTCATAATGTGCCTGACCACGCAGATCGTCTTCGCGCAGAATGCTGTGGGCCGGTTTAATGAACTTCAAACACAAGCCGACCTGGCTTATCAGAGCGGCCACTATGACCGCGCCTACCAACTGTATCAACAACTGAACAAGGCCGGCGACAAGTTTTCTGCCTTTCGCATTGCCACCATGTACGAAGACGGCCTGCACGTTGAACAGGATATGATCGAAGCCTATGCCTGGTCGTATCTGGCTGCGGAATCCGGGCGCCAGGCATTGCGCGCCTATCATGAAGATATCAAGCAGCGCTTGAGTAATGCGCAACTGGACCAGGCGCGTAGCCGCGCCGGCGAGCTGATCCGCGATTATGGTATGTTTACCTATGCCACGGCCAGCAAAAAAACATTGCGTAGCATGCTTTCGCAGTGTGCTGGTTCCAGGGTCGGGAACACTTGCAACAAAATTTCGGTATCATGGTTCGGTTGCGATATT
>JAJFKZ010000040.1 GCA_021772955.1 Gammaproteobacteria bacterium
GCCGGGCTGTTGAAACGCCTGCACAAGCTGCGTGTGGCGCAGTCCTACGGCGCCGGGGTAGAGAGCATCCTCAAGGATCCAGATCTGCGCCACAACATCCATATCACACGCGTTTGCGGTGTTGCGCTGCAGGACTCCATGTCCGCGTATCTGGCCGACCAGATCGATGCGCACCGCTTACCCGAGCGTGATCTGGCTGAAATAAAGATTGGTATTCTCGGGGTTGGACGTCTGGGCCAGGCCGCAGCCAGTCATTTGCAGCAATGCGGCTATCAGGTCAGCGGTTGGCGACGCAGTGAGCAGGTACAGCAGGGAATGCAGGTATTGCATGGTGGCGAGCAACTGTTTGCCCTGTGTTCGGAGAGCGATTTTGTCATCTGCCTGTTACCGTTGACCCCGGCCACGGAGAACATTCTCAATATCCACCTGTTCAATCACTTGCGCCCCGATGCCTGGCTGATCAATGTCGGTCGTGGTGGTCATCTGGTCGAGAATGATCTGATCTTTGCGCTCGATAATGGCCTGCTGCGTGGCGCGACGCTGGATGTCACACGTGTGGAGCCTTGTCCGCAAGCGCATCCATTCCGACGCCATCCGGCCATCCAGTTAACCGAGCATACCGCCAGCATCACCGACCCGACCGAAGCGGCTGAAGTCATAGTCACGAATTATCACAGCCTGCAGAATTCCGGTCCATTGCTGTGTCGGGTCGATCACAAGCTGGGTTACTGATGAGCGGTCAGTGGCCTATGTTGATCAACCGGACAACGCGGTGCGACCTACTCAGGGTGACCTGGCAACAGCAATGAGGCGATCGGATATGGAAGCTGATAACGACCGGAACCTGCAGCGCTGGCTCAGCCCGCTGTTTCTGGGCAGCTACGCCGAGAACGATGAACTGCTGGAAAAAGTGGTGGTGGAGTTGTTGCGCGATCACGTGTACTGGCGCCGCAATGTGCATCCGGAGGACCCGCCACTGATCAACGCCATGGATCAGCACAGCGACGAATACCTGCAGTTCGTCGCGCGCATGAAAACCCAACTGCATGGACTCAGTGCCAGGCTCAAGAACACGGCGCCGTTTTTTAATCCGCGCTACATTGGTCACATGGCCTCGGATCTGCTGCTGCCGGGCCTGATCGCGCAACTGGTGACGACCTTATACAACCCCAACCACGTGACCGATGAAGCCGCCCCGGTGACGCTGGAGCTGGAGCTGGAAGTGGGCCAGCAACTGGCTGCCATGTTCGGCTACAACACTGCTACCAGACACAAGCCCTGCGCCTGGGGCCATATCACCTCCGGCGGCACGCTGGCCAATGATGAATCTTTGTGGTATTTCCGTGCGGTGCGATACTGGCCACTGGCTGCTGCCGCTGGCATGCGCGACGCTGGATTTGACCCTGGCCCGCTGCAGCATTTTGACGGGGATTTTTGCACAGCCAGCGATTGGCAACTGTTCAACCTGAGTATTGATCAGGTGATTGGCTTGCGGCGGGAACTGCTGGCAAAAATCCACGCCGCTCTGAGCACAGAGGCAGTTAGCGAACTGGCGGCGCAAATCGAGGCGCAGCGCGTCGAGGCCTTGGGTATGGCGGGGTTTCAGCAGCGCCATACCGATTTCAACACACCCTGCGTCATGGTGCCGGAAACAGCACATTACTCCTGGGAAAAAGCCCTCAAGCTGCTGGGGTTCGGTAGCGCCAATCTGATCAGTATCGGGGTCAATGAACGCATGCGTATGGACCCGCAGGCGCTGGCAGCGGCGCTGGCGCTGGCACATGCTGAGCAGCGCCCGGTGCTGGCGGTCATCGGTGTGTTGGGTACCACCGAATATGGCTCGATTGATCCGATTGACAAAATCGTTGCAGAGCGTCAGCGCTGGCGCAAACAAGGTTTGAATTTTGCCATCCATGTCGATGCTGCCTGGGGCGGCTACCTGGCCAGCATTTTTCGTGATGCCAGCGGTGGCCTGATCACGCACGCGCAGTTGCGTGAGCGGTTCCGGCACTTTCCCTCGGCTTCGGTATACCACGCCTTTGCCGAATTGCGGCATGCCGATTCGATCACCGTGGATCCGCACAAACTCGGTTTTGTACCGTTTGGCTGTGGCGCCTACATCGCCCGTAACCGCGCCATGACAGATTTCGTCAGCCAGCGTGCCGCGTATGTGTTTGCGCTAGAGGATGATCAAAAAGAGATCGAGTATGCACGCCGCTTTCGAAATTTGGGTCAGTACATACTGGAAGGTTCCAAGCCTGGTGCAGCAGCTGCTGCGGCCTGGGTTACGCATCGAGTGCTACCACTGGACCACGAACATTTTGGTCGGCTGTGCGGACAGACCATACGCAACTGTGAATACTTCTTTGACCATCTGCAAGATCTGAGTGCGGCACTGGCGGGACAGGCGCGGGTGATCATGCCGTTTGAGCCGGACACCAACCTGATTTGTCTGGCGATAAACCCGCAGGGCAATCGTAGTCTTGCCCGGATGAATCGCTTTGCCGGCAGGATTTACGAACAGCTGCGCGTTGGGGCCCATGTCGACATGCACACGCGCGCCTGGTTTGGCTCCAGAACACTGGTGCACCGCAGTGCGCTGGCTGATACTGAGGCAGCTCGCCTGATGCAGGAGCTGGACCTGGATCCCGCCAGCTTCACGTTGCATCCAGATGCCAGCGGCGAGCAGGCCGACAACATCTTCTTGTTGCGCCATACCTTGATGAACCCGTGGCTATCGGGCTGCAGCGGTACTGGGCTGAACTACCTGGATCGCTACTGCCGCTATCTGATCGAGCTGGTGCGCCGTGAACTATTGCCGTGACCATGGCCTGCTTCACCCGACACCGTAGCGCGCTGCCAACATTCAGGTTAACTGTGGATAAGCGACCCGTAGTAAGGATGCGCAATATGTACAAATCCTGGCCCGTCTTGTTGTGCTTAGTGCTGCTTGGGCAAGGCGCAATGCCTGCTGTGGCGCAACAGGCAGTTCAAGCGGCTGACACTGAGACGACGATCGGTGATCGTATCTACAACACCTATGCCACTCAATTGCAGGCCTTGTCGCTGAACGAGCGCAAACACTTTGCCTTGCGCATGTACCGGCTCAGTGGCGACGACAGCTATCTGGCGCCGATCAGCAGGGATGCCGAACGGGATGCCAAATCCCTGCACACGACCATGCAGCATATCGCCGATCCGAAGTACCGCCGTCAGCAGGCGGCACAGATTGTCGAACACTATCGGACCGACACCAAAAAATACCGTCTGCGGAAAAAGCTGTTGGCTCGCTCCGGCGAAATCGCCTTTGCCAAAAGCCTGTTATACGATGTTTATCAGGCGGATGACTACGGTCTGATTGGCCAAAAACCGCTGGAAAACATCGAACCGGCCTTGACCTATTTGCGTGGCGTTGACTGGGCCGGTTTCTGGTTGGCACCTGCAACTCTGGACATCTACACCGCGCAGTCCGTGAATCAGATTTACTACCTGTACCACCTGGGCCTTGTCGATCTTCGCGCTGAGTTGAACCAGGCCTTGCGGCAGCGGTTTCCGGACCAGCGCGACGCCGCGTTGAACGAGCTGGAATTCAATAACAAGATCTACGGCCTCACCCACATCATCATTGCCGCCAGTGATTATTATCAGCGCTTCGTAGAGCGGCTCGACCACGCCTGGATCTATGCTTACCTTGAAGATAATATTGATCGCATCATTGCCACCACCAAGCCCGATATCTACGCGGAAGTGGCCTTGTGCTTTCTGCTAGCAAACGAGCGTGAGCATGCGGTGGTAAGCAAGGTCAAGCAGGCGCTTGAAGCTGCATTTGATGCGCAGGCGCAAATGATTCCCTCCATCGAGACCGGCACTGATCTGGCGCAGGGTGAGCACCGCAATACGCTGGCCATCATGATTTACCGTTGGCCGGAAAAGCTGCATCCTGGTCCGATCCTGCAGTTACCGTGATGGCATCGCCAGCTGGTAGTTTGGCTTGGTGAGTATGGCTGGAACCAACTCCGGATTCAGCCGTATTTGCTGGATGACGATCGCTAAGCTCTGCTTCAGTCGGGTGGCACGAATTGAAGTGCTTCATTGCTATTCCGCCGGCGAGGGGAGCTCCGAGCGCAGCGCCGCCCCGGGCAGTTCCAGCGTCGTGGCCCACACTATTCCCAGGGCCAGCCCCAATGCGATGCCAGAAGGTGCGGCCCACCCGGCCACGAGCGTCCCCAGCCCTACTGTACACAAGACGAACGTGCCGATCGCTGCACAAGCCACCGCCCCTGCCCAATTCAGTAGCCTGGCTACGAGCGCGGTTGAATGAATCAGCAGCGCCGCAGCAACGGCGACCGGCACCGACGGGAACTCCGCACCGGGGACGTGACCATCGAGCACGAATCGGTCGAGGAAATAGGCGCCTCCGGCCACGCCCACGACCCCGACTCCGATTCGGATCGCGGCGACCCATCCCTTTCGCCACAAAGCGATGGCCATCAGCGGTGTCGCCACTGCGACGACTCCGGGCCAGTAAAATGCGAGGAGCCCGCTGCGGGCGATTGAGACCGCCGCATCGGTACGAGTTTTACTCATCCATTCGAGAACAGGGAAGTCGATCAGCGCCAAACCCTGGACCGCCTGAGTGTGACTGAACACCAGGCCGATGCCACCGATCGCGCCCAAAAGGGCGAGCAAGCCCAGCGTCAGGCTCAGCCCCTGCGCTACTCTCGGGTCGAATCGTCGGCTAAGCCAGCGGAATCCGGGCGCGAGTGTGTGGGCGATTTTCTGAGTGCCCGTCAGCCGGAGCGTCAACCGGAACAAAGCTTGCACCCGGCGCCGGTTTGCCGCGACGCGGGCCGCTACCCACCGAATAATTACAGCTATAAGGAATAAGATCAGAACCAGGAGTGCCGCGGTTCCGCTCACCTCACTAATGACGTCCCAGGATGCGCCGAGAACGAACCCGAGCATGGCATACACGACCGCCCAGACCAGGCTCGCCAGCACATCGAGCAGCACGAAACGGCGATAACGAACCCTTGAGGCGCCGGCGAGAAACGGTACGATGATTCGGGTTGGAGTGGACATCCGGCTCAACACAATGGCCCACTCCCCCCGACGGAACATGAAGTCCTGCGTTTTCCGGATCGAAGGGCCGAAAAACCTCTGCAGCGGAGCCCATTCCAGCATGCCAGCGCCCCAGCGGTGACCCGTGTAGAAACCGGTGGCGTTGCCCGCAACGGTCGCGAGCACCACGATCCCCAGCAGGATAGACATTTCGACGTGACCGCGTGATGCGAGGATACCGCCGGTGACAACGGCGAGCTCCCCCGGTGTCACGAAACCGAGGAAGAATGCGCCCTCGGACCAGCAGAGCAGTCCAATCAGCAGGTAGACCGTGAACGGTGGAAGCCCGAGGAGCGGCTGGAGGATTTTGTCCATGATTGTGGTATGTCGGGTTATGGCCTGGCAGCCTGTCGGACTTAACCGATTGTAGCGAGGGAAAGCCAGTTTGAGACAGATTGTTCGATATTTTGAGGCGAATAGTAGACCTATTTTAACGAAAAAGATCGAGAAATAGGGTCCCATAACAATAGTCATGGCTGGCTTTTCCGCAGCAGATCAGTGTTAAGTCCGACAGGCCGCCAGAAAATGCGAAAAACGGGTAGTGTGCTTGTTGCTGCGTGCCAAGGAATCTCGAACTAACTATACATGGTTGCGACGGCGTCTCTGCGGCTTGCTTCGGTGCGGCTGCGGCGAGTGTGTGGTTTGCCCCGTGGCAAATGAACGCGCCGGGAAGTGATGGGGCGCACGCACAGGCCCGTCCTGTATAGCCATAAATGAGACAAAGGGGAGGAAAAAGTCGCAGCTTACGCAGGTCGCCCTGCGGTCGTAGCGATGGCTGCCTTCACTGCGGTCGCAGCAAGCAATCTACGGCTTTTCCGAACAAGACGCGCGCCATTTGCCGCTGTCACCGAAGCCAGGCCGTGGCCTCTTGATTGCTCGCAGCCAGACGGTTGGGTGTCTCGAGTTCCTCCGAGTTCCTCCACTGGAAATCGGGCAATAAGACGTTTATACTTCCTATACGCCAATTCCGGGGCGATTCAATGACGCGAAGACGGGCAAGTTATTATTTCATGTTAAGCTCGTCCCTCAGAAAGTTAATTCATTAAAACACCGCAAGGGAGAAATGCCGTGAAGAAAATTCTATTCATATCTGTACTACTTTTAGTGTCGCTGACACTACTCGGTGGGTGTTCTGGGAACCCTTTAACTGAAGAGCAAAAAACTATTTCCGTAGTAAAAACTGCTGACGGTATGGGTCAGGATAAACTATATGAAGTAGTGAAAATATGGATGGCTCAAAATTTCAATTCTAGCAAAGCTATGATTGAGTACGATAATAAAGAAGCTGGGACAATTATTGGCAATAGTAATATGAGATTTCCTTGTTCTGGTCTCGGTTGCCTTGGGCAAGAAGGGTGGAAGTTGCATTTTTCTATGAGAGTGGATGTTAAAGAGGAGCGCTACAAGGTTTCGTATAGAAACATAGAAGTTTCATGGCCTGCTTCGTATATCAGTGGAGTCCGGCAGCCTGCATATAGAGGGCCGATAAGTCAAAAAGCATATGACAATGTAAAGGCAGCCTTGTTGGAACTCGCGGATAGGTTAGAAGCATCAATCAATTCTGGCGAAGTTACTGAAAGCGAAGACGAAGATTGGTAATGGGGTTATTGGCTTGTATACAGGCAAACCGGTTATATCATTGCAGATTAGGCACTTTTAGTTTTGAGTCTGCAAAAAAAACCCGCCGCTGTTTTGACTCTGAAATATCCGCATATCTAGCTGGTTTGGATAACTACCCGCCATCGCCAGAAACGGCTCAATGAACAAGTGATGGATGGACGTTACGGCTCGGCCAGTGAGGTCATACGCGCCAGTCTACGCTTACTGGAAGAACGCGAGAAGAAACTTCAGGTGTTGCGGAAAGCCTTGATCACAGGCGAAGAAAGCGGCCTGGCTGGCGAACTGGACCTACAGAACATCAAGCGACAGGGCCGCGAGAATGCCAGAAAAGCCGGATTGGAGGTATAAGCTACTAAAGCGCCGCCAGGCGCAAGAGGACCTTGTCAACATCTGGCTGTATACCCTCAAGGAATGGGGCATTGTTCAGGCCGATTACTATCTTGATGAACTGTATGACGCGTTTCAATAACTCAAAACTTCACCACGTCTCGGGGTCGCTCGTGACGATGTTTGGCCGGGTTACTGTTCTCTCCAAGTCAAAAAGCATATTGCCTATTACAGACTGCCAGATCGCACCATCGAACTGATGCGTGTCTTGTATGGTCGTATGGATCCCGACACACAGCTTTGATACGCGCAAGCATCAAGCCTGAAGCAACACCACGACTGACCTGAAAGCCCCATGCATGCCAGGGACTTAAGGGGCCAGGTTGAAACTACCTTCATCATGCACTGCAGATCGATAAACGAGTATCGGAAACGACTGAGAATGTTGTAGGCTATTGGCTATGGAGCTTGGGTGTCCTGTACTTCCCCAGGTGTCCTGTACTTCCTGTACTTCCTGTACTTCCATGGAGCTTGGATGTCCTGTACTTCCTGCTGTACTTCCAGTACTTCCTTGGCCATGGGTATGAACATAGGTATGTCCATGCGTATTGCTAACAGCTATGGAATCAACTAAGATAAAGTGTGACTTTACAGGTCAATGCACTTCGGTGACAGGCAGGCCGAGGATCAACAAAGGAGCTACCGCCAATGCCATTCTTTTCCCGTAAAAGCAATAACGAAGCTGCGCGCAGGCTTCAGCGCGGCATTGAACGCGGCCTCACGGATGGCGTGATTACCGCAGTGACGCCTACAGGTGGCGTGACGATTGATGTTCAACAAATGCTTAAGCAGCCAAAAGTCCGTCAGCAGATGCAAGAGATGGCCAAGATAAGAGTGGGCTAGCAAAACTATACAAGGGGGTAAGGGCGATGTTTTCAGTCGCGAAGGCTGATGGAATCATCAAGGGTTTCGCTACCAGAGCATGGACAAACTGCTGATCCCGCTTGCTCTGTTACCTATTGTGGCAGGCTTTATATTTTCCCGTAGCTGGGAAATCACCCGTTACGTGGTTGCCAGATCTGATGGTCAGAAGCTCTATCTGACATCTGCATACCATGGCTATTTTATCGCATTAGCCTTATTCGCCTCAATCTGCTCATTTGACCGCTGGATACTGGATTTGTGCTCTGTGCACGGGCGCTGTTTTGGGCATTTCGCTGGAATGACATTTATGCTGTCACCTCTCGTGGCATGGCCTGTCGCATACATCATGAATAAGTTCGTTAATGAATATGATTACTGGAGTAAAGCTGTAGTAGCCAATGAGCTGGAAAAAACCCTGTTGTATGCGAGCAATGATAGAGAGCCAGTTATGGTGAGTCTGAGCAACAACAAAATCT
This sequence comes from Gammaproteobacteria bacterium, assembly GCA_021772955.1. Taxonomy (GTDB): domain Bacteria; phylum Pseudomonadota; class Gammaproteobacteria; order Xanthomonadales; family Wenzhouxiangellaceae; genus JAHJQV01. The sequence goes on from JAJFKZ010000040.1 coordinate 8,469, forward strand.
ATGTCGGCTATGTCACCATTATTGCCGACCCCAATCAGCAAAACGATCGAGAATGGATAGAGTTGTTTCTGACCCTGTCTGGTTACCGTGATGATAAATCCTGTGTACATTACACGCTGAATTACAGCAAGATTGCCGAAGATATATTTTTTTCCAAATCATTGAATGTGAAAGAGGACAGCGAGGAGCATCAGAGTGAAGCGTCAAAGCATGATCGGGAAGAAATTGATAAGACCTACCAGAATTTCATGATCGCTCTGCCGGTGTCCGAAATCATTTCTGTGCATCGTTACGATGAGAAGATTGCGCTGCTGGCGCAACAAGATCAAGGTACTGCTCAAAAAGAAACGCCACCCGATCAGAATCCCCTGTGAACTTGCGACGACTGTAGGCGGCATCGACGGCATGATCGAGCGCCTGATGCGCCTTGAGCAGGTCGGTCGGCATGGTCAATGGGTCGTACAGATCGGCCAGGCTGGCATCTGGGTAGCGCTCACGTGCGGCCAGCACTTTGCGGGCACCGGCTGCTATCGCCTTGTGCTGCTTGTCGCTGATAGTCTGCGGCCAGGGGAAGTTGTTATAGACAATTCCGGCGGAATAGCGATAACGACTTTCTAGCCTGCCACAGACACTGCGCACCCAGGCCATATGCATTGTTGATGTGATTATGCCGAATTGAAATAGCTCAACTTTTTGCATGACAAATGCAGCATCACCACAAAGCGTTTGCGGCCCGATATAGCCGATTGGTATATATGCTCGGCGTTCTGATGAAACTTTCGGAATCACCAAATACTCACTGTCAGGAATATTTTCTACATGGAATCGGGTCGGTGTGGCGGCAAGCTTTCGCGTTGGTGCGCTTTTGCTGGCCAAGCGGAACTGGCGTACCGCTTCGACTCTGGCCAAGGCTAATGGCATGCTGCGCAAGACTTCCGGCGGACAGTCGCCCAACCACAGACACCAGCGCTCAATGTTGTTGATGAATTCACGCGAGCCGATCCAGCGGCGGAACCAGATTTCAGCAGCTGGTTCCTGTGCAACAAAGCTGGCTTTTTCTTCCGGTGTGAACAGATAATTGCCACCATCGATGGGTTTGTTGCCAATGCCGATCGTTGGTACATCGCATAGGGGGCGTGAGCGATTGATTAGAACCGCGTCCGGCGCATCAACCAGATACGGATTGATATTGCTTGCCTTGAGTGCCTGCGGTTCGGCCTTGGGTGTCAGGTAATCGTAGATGACCTTTTGCCGCATAGCGTCGGTGCCGAATCCTATAATGACGCAGTGCACCGCCGCTTTGCCCCGTGCTTCGTTGTTCCACTGAAATGTGCGGTGGGCAAACTGGATGCGCATGCCGCGGTGCAGCAACCAGGGCCACAGCACCCCAACCTGCTCGCCCTGTGTAATTGAGTTGGTGGAGACAAAGCCGACGCGAATAGCGGGGTTGCCGGGCTTGCCAAAGATGTCTTCCTGTGGCTCATAGTCAATGTCTGTATCTGCACCTGCATCAGCATCCCCACCATGCAGATAGTTCACGGCCTTGAAGTACCAGGCGGTGACGTAATCGAGAATGCCGTGCCCCTTGAGCTTGCCACAAATACTGGCCAGGTCTTGTCGTTGCTCGGTGGTCATCATTTTCGAGCCGATAAATGGCGGATTCCCGAGGATAAACTTGAGTCTGTGCGGCGGGATCAGCTCCGCCCAGTCCGTCTGCAGGGCATTGGCATTCATGATGTGTGGGCTGGTGGTGAGCGGGATGCGGGCAAAGTACATGCCGAATTCCTCACTCACCTTCATGTTCATCTGATGGTCGGTCAGCCACAGTGCCACCTGTGCAATCAGCGACGGGAACTCCTCGATTTCAATGCCGTAGAACTGATCCACATCCAGCTGGATGATGCTGTGTACGTCCAGCATCATCTGGCTACTGGCGCGCGCTGCCCGCAGCACATCCAGTTCCAGCAGACGCAGCTCACGGTAAGCCACTACCAGAAAGTTGCCACAGCCGCAGGCCGGGTCGAGAAAGGTCAAAACACGCAGGCGTTTGTGGAACGCCAGCAGCTTGTTGCGCTGGGTTTTGATGGCTTCGAACTCAGCGCGTAGCTGATCCAGAAACAATGGCTTGATTAGTTTCAGTATGTTGCTTTCGGAAGTGTAGTGTGCACCCAGGTTGCGGCGTGCTTTCTGATCCATGATGGACTGGAACAGGGCCCCGAAGATGGCCGGGGAGATCGCACTCCAGTCCAGCGCGCAGGCATCCAGCAGTGCTTCGCGCAGCCCACGATCAAAATCTGCGATGCGGATGGGTTCCTCGAACAGTTTGCCGTTGACATAGGGAAACTGTGCCAGTTGTTCATCGATGTTGCGGGCGCGTTGCTGTTCGGGTGTGTTCAGTACCTGAAAGAAGCGAGCCAGCATGCTGCCGAGATCAGAGCCGTCTTCGCGTGAGCGCAGTTCCAGCCATTCCTGAAAGGCGTGTGCGGGCTGAAAGATACCGGTGTCGTCGGCAAACATACAGAACAACAATCGCACCAGCAGCACTTCCAGATCATGTCCTGTATAGCCAAACGCCTTGAGTTGATCGTGTAAACGGCCCATGCGCTCGGCGGCCTTGATGTTGACCGGATTCTCTGGACGGATTTCCTGGGTCTGATAACCTGCAATAAAGCCGAACAGGCGGATATGAGCAGGTAGCTCGGCGGTGAGGATTTCGGATTCTGTGTCTTGTTCCAGATCATACAGCCGGATGTGCTCGAAATCTGATACGATGATATAGCGCGGCTGTTCGCGATCTGTCAGTCCGTCCAGATAGTCCAGTGCCTGCAGATGCGCCTTGTGCAGAGGTTTGCCGCGTGATTTGTGCTCGGCAATCAGTACACCGGGCCAGAAGCAATCAATGAAGCCGCTACCACCGCCCAGCTTTTCGACACGCTTTTCGAATGAGTACACGCGGGAACGGTGCATACCAAATACCGCGAAAAACTCATTCCAGAATGTCTGCGCCTCGCCACGCTCATAGCTGGCATCCTGCCAATCATGGGCAAAGCGGGTGGCGCGGTCGCGTATGTCGTTCCAGGACAGTGGCATCAGGGTTTCCTGTCAGTTATTGACCAATGTTACAGCATGGTGCGGTCTTTGAGATAGCTGTTTGATAGATTGGTATCTGTTGTGACGTTTGACTATAGCGTGAATCTTAATGATAGTGGGTGTTTCGGATCTTTAGAATATCCAAATCAAAATGTGAGTGGCTATGAAAAAATCCTAGAAATGCTGTAGGATAATGGAAAATGTAAAATGGATGTACAGAGTTTCTATAATCATAGAAGGGTCGAGTTTATGGCGAATATAAAAACAAATGAAGCATCCCGTGTAGCGCATATTCTATCCGTTCTTGAATCAAGTAAGAAAGTAAAGCAGGGAAATGTGTCGTTTGAGGGTTGGGGTTTTACGAGCGATAGGGTTTTTATATCCCGAATGATTAAAGTCGATGATAAAATTCCAGAAATTGATAAGAATAACTTAATTTCCGAATCTATTTTTGAGGCTTCCAAGAACGGACAACTCAATAACGCTTCTTTTATAAGATCGCTATCTTATAATGAGAATAAATATTTAAATATGCCATTTAAAAAATTCCGTATGGTTGGTCAGCTTTCCTTGATGTCATCGCTGTGCTCCTCACATTTGAATATACTAGACAGCAGAATAACGTTTGGATTGTCAAGAAATTCTCAATTATACAGAAAGCATAAAAACGCTACACAGCATGTTGAAAGGGGTAATGTGCCAGCCCAACCTCTAAAATACACTCCGTTTTCAGTTTCGTGCATGGCAAGAACATCTACACACGCATTCGACATTGCTGGACGCACCTTTGAGTTATGGAGGGGTTGCTTTAACCTTGGAATTAATCGCTCTAGGACTTGGCGTATAACATTTGATGGCCGTAATCCGATAAATGCATTGCTTGCCCATCCGGTCTATACAATACATGAGCCTAATGGGGAATTAGCAAGCGATTCTTGGTATTATGACTCCACGTATCAAACCGAGGGAGCATTAATCAACCAGTATGAAATCGCCAACCAAGGGCGAAAGTGCTTTGAAATATTGCGTAAAAAGCTATATAGCCATCCTTACTCTGATGTTGTTATCAATGCGATAACAAGATATGTTCGAGCATTGGATCATGTATCATATGAAATGGCTTTTATACAACTCTGGTCCATTTGTGAATCATTGACTCTAACAACTCGAACAGAGAGCAAAAGAACGGTTAAGTTGATTAAAGCGATGTATCACGATGGAGATCGTGTTGATGTTATTTTGCAGATTTTGCTCGAGTTCAGGAACCGCACCGTACATTTTGGTGAGCACTCACAGGATATCGAATTTCTACTCTTCCATATAAAAAATTTGGTAGAGGATTTAATATTTTTTCATGCGTTTAATCGTTATAGTTTAAATTCTTTGGAGGAATCAGTGAATTTCTTAGATTTGGGGTTAAATATAGAAAATCTGTCAATGAAGGAAGCCCTCTTAAAGAAAGCAATCAAGCGTGCAATGCGTAATTAACTGTCAGAAGATGCTAGAAGGTCGGTGCTGGACACCCATACTCCAAAGGATCACCAAGCAAAACCACGCATATCCACATTCATACAGTATTTGCCCAGAAAGCTTGTGCTAAAAGTATGATCCAGCATCAAATCCGAGGCACACCAAACCCTCGGCATAAACCGACAGGCACGATGTATGGGGGATTCAGCTACATCCGCTGCCACCGTTACGGATTACTGGGTCGCTGCGCGACAGTTAATCTGAACTGGATCCCGGCCTGCGCCGGGATGACGAGCTTTGGCCGGGATGACGAGCTTTGCGTGGTGGTTGTCACTGCGCATGCTGCCAGGCTGGCTCAGCGAGGCCGTCAATGACTGCCTCGCAACTATCCGATGATGAATCAGCAGTTACAGCAAGAACGGCCGCAGTTGCAACAGTGACGGCAGCTGCTGGCGGATAAACCGTTTGCTCAGGCCGGCGGTGTTGGGGGCGCCGATGCCTTCGCGTTCGTTCCAGTCGGCCCGGCTGATGCGTTGCAGTGGGGCCAGGTCGTTGCGTTGCAGGATACGATTGGCACGCGGCAATTGATCGGCCAGCAGGGCATCGGTTGTAGTCTGTGCGGTGGCCAGTTGCTGCAGCAGTTGCTGTTGCCGTTCCAGTTGTGTGTCGGTCGGGCGGCCATCAAAGCTGCTGACATCGCCATACAGTTCACCGAGACGCTCGCGCAGACGTTCCTGGCCGCTGATGAAGCCGCCTTCGCGCACTGCCAGCGTGCCGCTGTGTTCGGCCAGTTTGTCGGCGATGCGGTTCAGATCGCGGGCCGCGCCGCCGGACAGTTCGCCAGCATGCTCACGCATGGCCGCGCTCAGTTCATCCACCGAATCCAGCATGTAGGTCAGGTCGGCCAGCGTGTTATACAGCTCCAGCGCAACTTTCTGCTGCAACTGGCGATCTTCCAGGCTGTGTGGTGAGCGCGGGTCAGGCACCAGCTCGACCGTGCTGTGCAGGGTTTGTTTGCCCTTGATCAACTCGATGCGGTAGTTGCCTTCGGGCAGGCGCGGGCCGATAAAGCCGGGCACCAGACTGGTGGCTGCGGGAAACTTCGGTGGCTTCAGCCGCATCGGCCAGGCCACGCGGTTGATGCCTCTGCGCTTGTCGCCGGGCAGACTGGTGATCAGCTGATCGTTGCTGTCGTAGACGTTGATTTTCAGATCGCCGAGCAGATGGCGCTTTTTCAGGTAGTAGCTGATCATCGCTGCTTCGGGCGGATTGCTGGCGCTGAACTCGTCGTTGCCGCCGAATGATTGCAGCGCGCCACCACTGTACATAACGCCGGGTTTGGATGGAAGCAGGGCAACATTGTCATTGATGATATCGGCGCTCAAGGCGCGCAGCGGTGTGATGTCGTCGATGATGTAGATGCCGCGGCCGTGGGTGCCGATGATCAGATCATGTTCGCGTTCGTGGATGCTGATGTCATGCACCGCTACCTGGGGCAGGTTTTCCTGGAAGCGGGCCCAGTTTTGCCCGCCATCAAGGCTGATGTACAGACCGAATTCGGTGCCCACAAACAGCAGTTGCGAATTTTCGATGTCCTGGCGAATCACCCAGGCGTAGCCGCTGATGGCATCGCTGCTCAGTGAGGTCCAGCTTTGGCCGTAATCGGTGGTGCGGTAAACATACGCGTTCATGTCGCCGGTGCGATGGCCGTCGGCGGTCAGAAACGCGGTACCGGCGTCGTGCGGGCTGGCCTCGATGCGCGAAATCCAGGTGCCTGCGGGCAGGTCGGGAATGTTGCCGGTGACGTTGCTCCAGTTGTCGCCACCGTTGCGGGTGACATGCAGCCTACCGTCATCGCTGCCAACCCAGATCAGGCTTGCGTCCAGCGGCGAGTCAGCGATGGTGTAGATGGTGGTGTTGTTCTCGGCGGTGGAGTTGTCGACGGTCAGACCGCCGGATTCGAGCTGGCGCTGGCGTTTGGGATCGTTGCTGGTCAGATCCGGTGAGATGGTCTGCCAGCTTTCGCCGCGGTCGGTGCTGCGATGCAGGTATTGCGAGCCATAGTAAAGAGTGCCGACGGTGGCGCGGCTCAGATGCAGTGGGGTATTCCAGTTGAAGCGCAGTTTGGTTTCGTCGTCGCGGGCAATCGGTGCGATGCTCTTGACTTCGCTGAGTTGACGGTTGATGCGCATCAGCTTGCCACCCTGGTATTCGGAATATACGATGTTGTCGTCGAAGGGATCAACGTGAACCCAGAAGCCATCGCCAAAGCCGACGTTGTCCCAGTCGGCATTGGCCACGCCGCCGGGGCCGCGCGACGGGCCGGCCCAGCTGCCATTGTCCTGCAGGCCGCCATAGACATGGTATGGAACCTGTTGATCGTGGTTGACGTGATAAAACTGCGAGATCGGCAGATTGCGGGCGAAATTCCAGTTGTTGCTGCCGTCCTGGCTGATGTAAAGACCGCCGTCGGTGCCGAGCAGAACCTGTTTCGGATTGTTGGGGTTGATCCACATGGCGTGATGATCAGGGTGGATACCAACACCAAAGCCGGCACCAAACAATGAGGTGAAGGTTTTGCCGCTGTCCTCGCTGACGCTGGTGGTAAAGGCCGGCCGGTAAACGCGCGTGTGGTCGCTGGGGTCAACCATCAGTTCGCCGAAGTAAAACGGCCGCATCTGTACGTTGGAGGCATCGCTCATGCGCTGCCAGCTGTGACCGAAATCGTCCGAGCGGTACAAGGCGGTGTCTTTGGATTCTACATTGGCGTAGACGACGCTGTTGCGCGAAGGCGCGATGGCCAGGGCGATGCGACCCAACTCGCCTTCGGGCAAGCCCTGTTGCAGGCGTTCCCAGCTGCTGCCACCATCAAGACTGCGATACAGGCCGCTGCCGGGTCCGCCGGAGCGAAAGAAATCGGGCGAGCGGCGAAAATCCCACATGCCGGCATAGAGAACGTTGGGTGCCGACGAATCCATGACCAGGTCGCCGCAGCCGGTGTTGGCATCGACATACAGTACCCGCTCCCAGGTTTTGCCAGCATCACTGCTGCGATACACACCACGCTGCTCATTGCTGTTCCAGGCATGCCCCAGGGCACACACATACACCGTGTCACTGTCATCTGGACTGACTTCAATGGCACTGATGTGCTCGGATTCCTCCAGCCCCATCGACTGCCAGGTCTTGCCGGCATCAGCGGAGCGATACACGCCATTGCCGACCGAGACGCTGTTGCGCAACCAGGTCTCGCCAGTGCCGACCCAGACGGTGTCGCTGTTGGTTGGATCTATGCGGATGGCACCGATGGACTGAACGTGGTCGTCGAATACCGGCGCGAAGGTGGTGCCGCCATTGCTGGATTTCCACACGCCGCCGCTGGCAGCGCCGACATAGATGGTCAGCTTGCCGTCGATTTCGGCTGCATCGAGTGCGGCAACGCGACCGCTCATCGTGGCCGGGCCCATCGCTCGGGCGCTGAGTCCGCCAAAGGTGAAGCTGTCAATTTCGATCTGTGCCGACAGTGGTGAACTGGAGGCCAGCAGGCTAAGTAAGGCAAGTTTCAGTGAGGTGTGCATGAATGTATCTCCACAGTTGACCTGCAATGCAGCGCAGCGCATGTGCATGCTGATGCAGGCCTGAAATAAAAACGCCGATCCCATTGGAATCGGCGCTGTTTGTTAGTTACTAACCCGGATAGTCATGAAGACGAGCTGTTGCCATCCGCCCGATAGCCTTTTCAGTCGGCTTCATTTTCGGCGGCTGGCGGCGTTGCCGGCATGTCGAAGATGCTTGCATCGATGTCCGGGTTCAGCTGCATTGCCTCGATCACGATACCTTGTTGAGCATCGTTGCCAAAATTGACCTGAATTGAATACGGCAGTAGCAGGCCATCGACTTCCTTGTAGTCACCCAAGGTGGTGGTGGTTGCCACTTCCTGACCCATCATGGTGGCGACGGCCTCAACCCGGAACGGCAAGTAGTATTCGGTATCCAGATACCAGTCTTCGACGTCTGCGTTGGCCTTGGTTGCCTTGATGTGGTATGCCTCGGTGCCCTCGATGTCGGTCACGCCGACCAGTTCCAGGGTGTGGCCCTTGTCCTTGTGGTTGACCAGTGGCCCGAAGAAATCAGCCTGGTCGCGGGCCTGCTTGAGCTGATCGTCAGCCATCGGCTCGGCGGTGGTCTTGCCCATGAACGGCATCACCGACCAGCCTTGTGCGCCATCGTAGGCGCTGACGGCTTGCATGCCCTGGAATTCGAAGTCCATGCGCATTTTCTGCGCTTTCGGCAAAAACTTCAGCGTGAATGGGGCTTCCATACCGCCTGGAAAAACCAGCTTGCCCGAGGCACTGACGCTGTTGGTGTTATCGATGGCAGCCTGGCCACCAATGGTCTCCAGATAGCCTGCGAGTACGGTATCAAGATCGGTGTCGCTGGCGCTGGACAGGCCTGGCACGGTCAGCAGGAATGTCATTAGGGTGGCGATAAGAGCCGAGGATAGGATGTGCCGCATGGGGGTCTCCGATAGAGTGTGTTATTCCAGCTTGCAGTTTACGTGATGCGCAGCTGGTAATCATCTGCCATAAGTCATGAAAAAAATCTGACTAGCAGCCTGACTGGCCAGAATGTGCAAAATAACCTGCTCAGTAGCCTTGTGATTTGAATATAGGGATTGTGGCCCGAAATTGGCAATGCTATAATTGACGGGATTTGCAGATCAGTGTGGTAATTGGCCTTGTGAGTGCTTTGGTCGATGTTCTGGCAGAGCACCCGAGTACAGGCATTTCGCAGCGGGTTGCAAACCCTGATTGCGCTTTACCGGCGCGGATTTTATCGTGAGAGTGGATGACATGAACTCGACAACGAACGGTGTTCATGGCGGTTTTGCCGGTCAGTTGAAGCGAGCAGTCGCCAAAGCGCTGCTGTTGCAGCTGCTGATGATTGCAGTTGCTGCACTGATACTGTTTGCAAATGGGCTGGTCATGCATGCGATTGCTGCTCTGTTGGGCGGGGCCATTGCACTGCTGCCCAATCTCTGGTTTGCTGTGCGCGTACTGCTGTTACCGGCCCCGTTGCACGCAGCACAGCGAATCAACAGTTTGTACAAGGCCGAGGCGATCAAGCTGTTGCTTGGCGTGGCTTTGTTTGCGCTGGTGTTCAGCACATTCAGGAATGTGCCGCCGGCCACGGTTTTGGGTGCGTTCGTGTTGGCGCACCTGGGCTATTTGCTGAGTACGGTGCTGCTGCTGCGCGGGGCCGGTCGATAATCATTTTAAAGAGACTATTCAGAGCAACAGGACAATGAGCGCAAGCGAACAAGCCATCACCGAAACCAGCTCGGGCTACATTCAGCATCATTTGCAGAATCTGACCTTTGGTCGCCACGTCGATGGCAGCTGGGGCATCGCCCATGGGGCCGAAGAAGCCGCTGCCATGGGCTTTTGGGCCGTGCATCTGGATACCCTGTTCTGGTCAGTTGCGCTGGGCTTCTTGTTCATCTGGTTGTTTCGCAAGGCGGTTAAACAAAGTGTGGCTGCGGCCGAGACGGAATCAGCACCGGCGCCGTTTCTGAATGCGATCGAGACGGTTATAGAGTTTATCGATAACAATGTCCGCGATGTGTTCAGTGGCAGCAATCCGCTGATTGCACCATTGGCGCTGACAGTGTTTGTGTGGATCTTTTTCATGAACCTGATGGATCTGGTCCCGGTGGACTGGCTGCCGTGGCTGGCTCACAGTGCTGGTGTCGAATACCAGAAAGTGGTGCCGACCACCGACGTCAATGCCACCATGGGCATGGCGCTGGCGGTGTTTTTCATGATCATTTTCTACAGCCTGAAAATTAAAGGTGTCGGGGGGTTCCTCGGCGAGTTGACCATGAACCCGATCAACCCGAAAACCATGGGCATGCCCAAGATTGCCTGGCCGTTTGTGATGCTGTTCAACTTTATGCTGGAAGTTGTGGGTCTGTTGGCCAAGCCGGTGTCGCTGGGACTGCGATTGTTCGGCAACATGTACGCTGGCGAACTGATTTTCATCTTGATCGCGCTGGTTTTCGCGGCAGGTTCCGGTCTGGTCGCAGATGGCCTGCAGGTGATGTTTGGCGAGCATGTGCCAGGCTGGTTTCTGTTGCTGGCAGCCATGGCTGTGGCCGCCACTTTGCTGCTCAATTTCAGTGGCAAGCTGGCGACCCGCCACACCTTGCTGTTGGTGTTGATTGAAATGCTGCTGATCGGCGGGTTGGCGTTCGCCGGCGGGCAATTACTGCACTTCGGTTGGGCGGTGTTCCATATTCTGATCGTCACGCTGCAGGCGTACATTTTCATGATGCTGACCGTAGTCTATCTGAGCATGGCCCACGAGCATCATTGATGACCTACAAACGAATTCGAGCAAAACTTTTTTACAACCTGAGTAATAAACTGGAGAAACCATGGAAATTGTAATTGGCATGACTGCTATCGCTATTGGCCTGTTGATTGGGCTTGGCGCATTGGGTGTTGGTATTGGTGTAGGTATCCTCGGCGGCCGCTTGCTGGAAGGCACGGCCAGACAGCCGGAACTGGCGCCAATGCTGCAGGGTAAGTTCTTTCTTGCCATTGGTCTGCTGGATGCGGTCGCGATGATCGGCGTGGGTATTGCGCTGTTTTTCACTTTTGCCAACCCGTTCATCGCTCAGCTGCAAAACGCACTTGCTGGATAAGGTCACGGACAATAGTGCTGCATCTGAACAGATCATAGAGGAAAGCTTGTGAACATTAATCTGACGCTGGTACTGCAGTCGATCGCGATGATGATCTTCGTGTGGTTCTGCATGAAGTTCATCTGGCCGCCACTGACACGTGCGCTGGAAGAGCGTCGCGAAAAAATCGCTGCGGGCCTGGCTGCATCTGACGAGGCCGAGAAGGAGCTGAACAAGGCCCGGGTTGAAGCCGAGCAGATCATCGATGCGGCCCGGCAGCAGGCTTCTGGCATTCTTGACCAGGCCGGTCAGCGTGGTCATCAAATTGTTGATCAGGCCAAGCAGGAAGCTGTGCATGAACGCGAACGCCAGGTGCGTGCGACTGAAGCTGAAATCACGCAGGCTCAGAATCAGGCTCGTGTTGCACTGCAAAAAGAAACGGTACAACTGAGCATCGCCGGAGCCAGCAAGGTGTTGGGTCGTGAAGTCAAGGCATCCGATCATGAACAGCTGCTCAAGGAATTGATCGCCTGATGAGGGCTTGCCATTATGCTTGAAAATGCCACTTTAGCCCGACCCTACGCCAAGGCCATTTTTGCCATCGCCGGGGATGATCTGTCAGGCTACAGCGAACAGATCAATCTGTTGGCAGCCATTGTCGCCGATCCGCAACTGACGGCACTGATTGGTCATCCGCGCATACCCCATGCTCAGCTGGCTGATGTCATCAATGACGTGGCCGGCTCGGCGTTCGCCAAACCGCTGCAGGATTTTGTCAAGATCCTGGCCGACAATGGCCGGTTGCCGTTGCTGGCGGATATTGCCGAGCAGTTTGGTGAATTGCGGGCCGCAGCAGAAAAAGTGTTGCAGGTTGAAGTTCTGACCGCAATGCCATTGAGCGAGACACAACAGGCAGCGCTGCAGAAAAACCTGGCACAACGCTTTGGTTCTGCCATCGAGCTGGGTGCCAGGGTTGATGAGTCACTGCTGGCCGGCGTCATCGTACGCGCTGGTGATCAGGTCATCGACGCCTCCGCACGCGGACGGCTGCAGCGGCTTGGTCAGGCCATGCAGCACGGCTGACGACAGAATTCACCGGCACAAACAGCCTTATCGGGCAATCATAATCTGGACAATGACGGTCCCCAGGGACCATGAAGGAAACCAACATGCAAACGCAACTCAAGCCATCGGAAATCAGTGAACTGATTCGTAAACGAGTCGAACAGTTCGAGGTTGTCGCCGAAGCACGCAATGAAGGCACCGTGGTCAGTGTCGCCGACGGTATCTGCCGTCTGCACGGACTTAACGACGCCATGCAGGGCGAAATGATCGAGTTCCCGAACGACACCTATGGTCTGGCGCTCAATCTGGAGCGGGATTCAGTCGGTGTGGTTGTGCTCGGCGACTATGAGCACATCAGTGAAGGTGATACGGTCAAATGCACCGGACGCATCCTGGAAGTGCCAGTGGGCCCGGGCCTGTTGGGTCGCGTCGTGGATGCGCTGGGTAATCCGATCGATGGTGCCGGACCGATCGAAAGCGATGGTTTCGAAGCGATTGAAAAGATCGCACCGGGGGTAATCACCCGGCAAGCAGTTTCACAACCGGTGCAGACCGGGTTGAAATCCATCGATGCGATGGTGCCGGTGGGGCGCGGTCAGCGCGAACTGATTATCGGTGACCGTCAGACCGGCAAGACCGCGGTTGCTATTGATGCGATCATCAACCAGAAAGGCACTGGTATCAAATGTATCTACGTGGCGGTGGGCCAGAAGGTGTCGTCGGTGGCCGCACTGGTGAAAAAACTGGAAGAACATGGCGCCATGGCGCACACCATCGTGGTCAACGCCAGTGCCGCCGAATCGGCTGCAATGCAGTACATTGCCCCTTATTCCGGCTGTGCCATGGGCGAGTACTTCCGCGATCGCGGCGAGGATGCGCTGATCGTGTTTGACGATCTGTCCAAGCAGGCGGTGGCTTATCGCCAGGTTTCACTGCTGCTGCGTCGTCCACCAGGCCGCGAAGCGTATCCCGGTGACGTGTTCTATCTGCATTCGCGTCTGCTCGAGCGTGCCGCACGCATCAGTGCCGTCGAAGTGGAAAAGCGCACTAACGGCAAGGTCAAGGGCAAAACCGGCTCACTGACCGCGTTGCCGATCATTGAAACCCAGGCCGGTGACGTTTCGGCGTTTGTGCCGACCAACGTGATTTCGATCACCGATGGCCAGATCTTTCTGGAAACTGACTTGTTCAATGCCGGTATTCGCCCGGCCATCAATGCCGGTTTGTCGGTATCGCGAGTCGGCGGTGCAGCACAGACCAAGATCATCAAGAAACTGGGTGGTGGCGTGCGCCTGGCGCTGGCCCAGTTCCGTGAACTGGCGGCGTTTGCGCAGTTTGCATCGGATCTGGACAAGACCACCAGAGCACAGCTGGAGCGCGGCGAACGCGTGACCGAGCTGATGAAGCAGCCACAATACAGCCCGTTGAGTGTGGCAGAAATGGCGATCAGTCTGTACGCAGCCAATGAAGGCTTTCTGGACGATGTGCCCAAGGACAAGATCGTTGATTTTGAACATGCTCTGCACGGCTACATGAACAGCGAACAGGCCAAGTTGATGCAGACAGTCAATGACAGCGGTGACTGGAACGATGAGCTGGCGCAGCAATTCAGTGCTGCGATCACTGCGTTCAAAAAAACCGGCAGCTGGTAAAAGTGCTCAGCTTGAGCATACGCGAAGTAATCGACAGGTAAACTGATATGGCTGGTGCACGCGAAATCGTAAGCAAGATCCGCAGCGTCAAGAACACCAAGAAGGTGACCAAGGCGCTGGAAATGGTATCGGCAAGCAAGATCCGCAAATCGCAGGATCTGATGTCGTCATCGCGGCCCTATGCGCGCATGATCCGGCAAGTGGTCGGTCATCTGTCCGCAGCCAATCCGGAGTATCGGCATCCGTTCATGGTTGAGCGCGAGGCCATCAATTCGGTGGGTTACATCGTGATCTCCACCGATCGCGGCTTGTGCGGTGGTCTCAACAGTAACCAGAACCGGCTGCTGGTGAAACACATGCAGGAACAGAGGAACATCGGCGCTGCCATCAGCATGGTAACGGTAGGTCGCAAGGCGAATCAGTATTTTCGCAATATCAGCGGAATTGAAGTGGTTGCACACGCCGCCGGACTGGGTGAACAGCCACGTCTGGAAGACCTGATCGGTGTGATCAAGATCATTCTCGACAGTTATCGGGATGGCAAGGTTGATCGATTGTTTCTGTGCTACACCGATTTCATCAACACCATGACCCAGCAGCCGGTGATAGCGCCGCTACTGCCGCTTCCGGAAGCCAAGGATGAAGAGCAGTTGCTGAAAACCTGGGATTATCTGTATGAACCAGAGCCACGCGAGCTGCTGGATTATGTGCTCACCCGCTACATCGAATCGCTGGTGTATCAGGCGGTGCTGGAAAATCTGGCCAGTGAGCATGCAGCACGCATGGTGGCCATGAAAAGCGCTTCCGACAACGCCACTGATCTTATTGATGAACTCAATCTGGTCTACAACAAGGCCAGACAGGCGGCTATTACGCAGGAAATTTCCGAAATCGTCGGCGGAGCGGCCGCAGTCTGATGCTGCTGCGCTGGCCCATCATGCTGATGGCAATGCTGATGACAGCAGGCTGTGGCGTGTTCGCTGATGCCAAGCGGCAACCACCCCCAGCGCCGGCGGTGGCGAGTGCTAGCCAGCAGCAGCAACATGCAGCGCAGGTTGAGCAGATCGCCAGCGTTGAAGTCAGCTGGGAAGACAAAAGTACACTGCGGGCGCCGGCCACTGAAGCCAATATGCTGTCGGCGTCAATCCTGCAGGAGTTACGCCAACGCAACATGAGCCATGTCCAGGCTGACAGGACATTGCGCGTGCGCGTGATGGAAGTTTTGGTAGCTGCTGGTGGGCAGATGAAAACTGGCACCAGTGTGCTTAACGCCAGAGTCTATGTACTGGCCGCTGACGGCAGCCAGCTGTTGAATTATCCATTGCGTACAGCACTCACGGTCACGGCCAGAAGTTCACAGACGCCGGAACAACAGCTCAGTGCGCTGTATAAGCGCTTTGCCGAACAGACCGCAGATGCTTTGCAGCAGCAACAATGATGCTGCATTGATGAGCATCCAGACACTCAATTTTGAAATTTGATACGTGAAGAATGCTGCTACGGCAGTTAACACAGAGGCAATTGCAATGAACCAAGGTAAAATCGTACAAATCATCGGCGCGGTCGTGGACGTGGAGTTTCCGCGTGATAGTGTGCCCAACGTCATGGATGCACTGATCATCGATGACACCGAGATCATGCTCGAAGTCCAGCAGCAGCTGGGTGATGGCGTGGTTCGTACCATCGCACTGGGTACCACCGATGGCCTGAAGCGCAATATGCCAGTGAGTGACACCGGCGCGCCGATCAGGGTACCGGTGGGTGAAGCCACGCTGGGCCGCATCATGGACGTGATGGGCAATCCGGTGGATGAAGCAGGTCCGATCGGCACCGATGTGCGCATGCCGATTCATCGCCGCCCGCCCAGCTATGAAGAGCAGGCAGCCAGCAGCGAGTTGCTGGAAACCGGCATCAAGGTCATCGATCTGGTCTGTCCGTTTGCCAAAGGCGGCAAGGTGGGTCTGTTTGGTGGTGCCGGTGTGGGCAAAACCGTGAACATGATGGAGTTGATCCGCAACATCGCCATCGAGCACTCCGGCTATTCGGTTTTCGCAGGCGTGGGTGAGCGTACCCGCGAAGGCAATGACTTCTACCACGAAATGAAGGACTCCAACGTACTCGACAAGGTGGCGCTGGTGTATGGCCAGATGAACGAACCGCCGGGTAACCGTTTGCGCGTGGCGCTGACCGGCTTGACCATCGCCGAGAACTTCCGTGATGAGGGTCGCGATGTATTGATGTTCATCGACAATATCTATCGCTACACACTGGCCGGAACCGAAGTATCGGCACTGTTGGGACGCATGCCCTCTGCGGTGGGCTA
Source organism: Gammaproteobacteria bacterium (assembly GCA_021772955.1). GTDB lineage: Bacteria > Pseudomonadota > Gammaproteobacteria > Xanthomonadales > Wenzhouxiangellaceae > JAHJQV01. The sequence goes on from JAJFKZ010000040.1 coordinate 24,754, forward strand.
CCAGCCGACTCTGGCGAAGGAAATGGGCGATCTGCAAGAGCGCATTACCTCCACCAAGACTGGCTCCATCACCTCGATTCAGGCCGTTTACGTTCCAGCCGATGACTTGACCGATCCATCACCGGCAACCACCTTTGCGCATCTGGATGCAACCGTGGTGCTGTCGCGTAACATCGCCGAGTTGGGCATTTATCCGGCCGTCGATCCACTGGATTCCACCAGTCGCCAACTGGATCCACTGACCGTTGGCCAGGAACACTATGACGTCGCCCGTGCGGTGCAGGGTACCTTGCAGCGTTATAAGGAACTGAAAGACATCATCGCTATCCTGGGCATGGACGAGTTGTCAGAAGAGGACAGAGCCACGGTGGCCCGGGCCCGCAAGATCGAGCGCTTCTTCAGTCAGCCGTTTTTCGTTGCCGAAGTGTTCACCGGTTCCCCCGGAACCTATGTATCGCTCAAGGACACCATTCGTGGCTTCAAGGGCATTGTCGATGGTGACTACGATCATTTGCCGGAACAGGCGTTTTACATGGTCGGGTCAATTGATGAGGCAGTCGAGAAAGCCAAGAAAATGGAGCAGAAGGCGGCCTGAGCAGGACGCCAGATGCCTACGTATACAGCGGCCAACCACAGCAACGGGTAAAGCAACATGTCCACCATCAAATGCGATATCGTCAGTGCCGAGAAGTCGATCTTCTCTGGAGAGGTCGTGCGCGTCTATGCCACCGGGCAAATGGGCGAATTGGGAATTGCACCACGGCATGCGCCGCTGCTGACCAGATTGGCACCGGGGCAGGTGCGCGTGCAGACCGAGGACGGTGAAGAACAGTACTATTATATTTCCGGCGGCTTGCTGGAAGTGCAACCGCACCTGGTCACAGTGCTGGCCGACACCGCCGAACGTGCCGAAGACCTGGACGAGGCCGCCGCGTTGCGTGCCAAGGAAGATGCCGAACGCAAGCTGGCCGACAAAGCTGGTGAGCGTGACCTGGCTGAAGTACAGCTGGAGCTCGCTATGGCCCAGGCACAGCTGCATGCGTTGGCCAGATTGAAGAAAAACATCAAACGATAATCACGCCCGGATCCATGCTCTGGATCACTGGTGTCCTGTCACAGCTGCCGCAGCTGCAAACTGAACAAAGGCCGGGACACTGTCAGCACAGATCTGCAGCTCGAACCCCTCATGAAATAGCCGGGTTAAGCGGTCGGCAAAATGACAGCTTACCCGCAAAACACCATCAAGATGCCATGCCTAATTGCGTAAATCGCATTGGTTTTCTACATCAGGCAAGTATCAAGTGCATGGCAAATCAGTAGCATAACCAGCATAATAATGCATCGTTATAGCGGAGCATGGTGATGTCGAACCCTCAGCCGCCGCCGCAACAAGGCCATTCAAGCATCCATAATACAGACGCTGAGCGACCATTTGCGGCTGCGTGCAGGCCGTTATCGACCACTGCAGTGTGGCGCTGGCTCGCTGCTGGCTGGCGTGATTATCGCAACAGTTGGCGCGTCAGCACAGTGTTTGGGCTGCTGGTTCTAGGCATTAGCCTGGCCGTGGTTACACTCGCCTGGTGGCTTGGAAAATATATATTGGTGTTGGCCATGCTGACCGGGTTTGTGTTTATTGCACCGTTGCTTGCCACCGGGATGTATTCGGTCAGTCGGCAACTGGCGCGTGGCGAACAAGTGTCGCTCAGTCGCTGTATCAGGCGCATGCATCTGGCGCTGCGTGATGCCATGTTGTTTGCGCTGGTATTGCTGGTGATTTTTCTGGTCTGGGTGCGTGCTGCATCCATGGTGCATGTGTTCTTTCCAGTCAGTGCCGATCAGGACTGGACAGCGTTACTGTTGTTTCTTGTGGTCGGTTCTGCGGTGGGCTCGATATTTGCCTTGCTGGTGTTTGCCGCAACGGCTTTTTCTCTGCCTATGATTGTCGACAAGGATGCCGATATGATCACCGCGATCATCACCAGTATCAATGCTGTTTTGCGCAACAAACCAGCCATGCTGCTGTGGCTATTGATCATCCTGGCCATGTTGCTGCTGTCATTTGCTACGCTGGGGCTGGGCCTGATAGTGAGCATACCCTGGCTGGGCTATGCCAGCTACCATGCTTACGCAGAAGTCATTGATGCCGGTGCCTGGGCCGATGTCTGAAGCAACAAACTGTAATGGTCCGTGCGCATAGCTGGTCATCTCAAAGAGGGGCTGACCTGCACAAGCTAACAAGTGGAGAATGACGAAATGACCATTATTTGCAGATTCCTGGTACTGATCAGCCTAGCTGGTGCAACTGGCAATGCACTGCATGCTCAGGCACTGGGATCCATTACCGATGGTCGCGGCAGTGCCAATGCCGTGCAGGCGCTGCAAATGTTGCAACAGCGTGCTGATCTGGCCTATGTACAAAAAGAGTATGCGCGAGCTTACGAGCTGTATGTGCATCTGAACAAGGTCGGCGATAAATTTGCGCAATTTCGTCTGGCCACCTTGTATGAAGATGGCCGTCATGTCCAGCAGGATCTGGTCGAGGCTTATGCCTGGTCCTATCTGGCTGCTGAAACAGGACGTAAATCATTGCGAGAGTACCACTTGCAAATCAAGTCCAAACTGCCAGCGGAGCAGTTACCGCAGGCCAGAGAACGCGCCAGCGCGCTGGTTGCAGAATACGGCATTTTTCAGCAGGCAATCAAGGCGCAGGACATGCTGCGCAGCGAAATTCGAAAATGCACCGGTTCCCGGGTGGGCAGTCGCTGTGATGCCGTTTCCAGCAGTAATTTAGGCTGTGGTATTACCTCGGATCGACTGCCGGAAACAAAATGCCTGCGCATCGGAAGTCTTGGTCTGGTTGCCGTAAACGGTGTCTTTCCAGCGCAGATACGGCAGGTTCAAAATGGCCTGCGTGACTTTATCAGCGACTACAATCCCGGACGCGTGGAGTTGGGGGATTTAGAGCTGATCCCGGATCAGAAGGATTGATGACGCAATGCCAATTTGTGACGACACGAGTACGAGAAGTGTAATATATATCAAGAAACACCGGTTTACATCTACAAGGGTTACAGTCAGCAACACCGATTGCTAAAGGAGATTGACATGCGACACACAAGTCACCAATGGATAATCTTGTTCACTGCAATGCTGTTTGCATCGCTGGCTCAGGCACAATTAATCGATTTCAACAGTCCGCTGGGTGGCGCCACCAACGCCAAGCTTACCCTGCAAATGATACAGCAACGCGCTGACATCGCCTATGCGCATGGTCAAGACCGGCGTGCCTGGGGGCTGTATCAACAGCTGGCTGCTGTGGGCGACAAGTTTGCTCAATTCCGCATCGCCACGATGTATGAGGATGGCCGACATGCCAGTCGCGATCCGGTTCAGGCGCACAGTTGGGCCGCGCTGGCCGCTGAAACCGGGCGCATGGAATTCAGACACTATCAGGCCAGTCTCAGAGCACAGCTGGATCCACAGCAACTGGCCATGTCCGACTCAATCACGAAAGAGCTGATTAGCAATAATGGTATTTTTAATCAGGCCGTCGCAGCATTGGAGTTGCTGCAAAAGGGCGTTTCAAGATGCACTGGATCAAGAGTAGGCAGTCGTTGCGACAGTGTCAGCAGTTCTACCCTGGGCTGCAGCATTGCCAGTGATTTTCCACCTGATCAGACTTGTTTGCGAATCGGCAGCCTGGGACTGGCCGATATCTCAGGCTCGTATCCGGCCAGTTTGCGTCGGATAGAACATGCGCTTGATGTGTTTGTAACTGAATACAATCCAGGACGCGTACAACTGGGTGATTTTGAGTGGTTTGAGCAGGCAGTACGGCGCTGATAACATTGCACCAACTTTGGAATAGGCAATACGTCTCGAATAACCTCAGCCGCGTAATGCAACTTGCAACGAAATAAATTGAACGAAGGAGATTAATCATGAATTGGACAAAATGTGTAATTTCGGTGATCCTGGTAATGAGTGCGGCACAAGTTGCTGCGCAGAATTTGGGCGATTCATTAGATGGCGGCGGCAACATGAATGCCCGCCAGGCCATGGAGCAGATGCAGCAGCAGGCCGACTCGGCTTATGCTGGCGGCAACTACAAGCAGGCTTTCAGACTGTATGATCGCCTCAGTGAAGTCGGTGACAGTTTTGCCACGTATCGGATCGCCACGATGTATGCAAAAGGTCTGCATTTTGAGCAAAGCCAGATTGAAGCCTATGCCTGGTCGTATGTGGCGGCGCAAACGGGTAACCAGGCCTTTAAGGATTACCATCTCGCCATCAAGAATCAATTGTCGCAAGCAGAGCTGCAGTCAGCGCGCGAACGTGCCGGCCAACTGGTCGTGCAACGTGGCGCTTTCAGCAACGCCGTGGCGTCAAAAAGAGCGCTGGATCGGGCCTTGAGAAGCTGTGCCGGCTCGCGCGTTGGCAGTCGATGTGATGCGGTATCAATCTCCAGTCAGGGCTGTGGTATCGCATCGGAGGCCATGGTTTCGGCTGAGTGTCTCCGCATCGGTGCTTTGGGTCTGGCGGCAATCAATGAAATGCCCGCGCGAATTCGGTCGGTGCGCAACGCGCTGGATGACTTTATCGAGCAATACAATCCTGGGCAGGTACAGTTGGGTGACTTCGAGCTGATTGAAGCGCAGTGATAGTTCTGCTGATTCTGCTGTCATAGCAGTATGAGCACTGCAAGTTTAAGCTTGCATTCGAGCTTTTGGCCATGGTCAAACGGAGAGATGTTATGCAATACAAAATTAAACTGACAGTTACAGCCTTACTGATGCTCCCGGCGATGGTTCTGCAGGCAGCCAGCCCACAGGATTTCATTGCCAGTCCCAATGAGCCACATGGTCTGGTGGTCACCAGTGTAGACCGCGAAGCTGCGAACATCTATTCGGTCTATGCTGTCGCGGTGGATGGCCAGGAGTTGGCGCGGCGCGAAAATGCGCTGTGGCTAAAACCGGGCGAACACACCATCAAGGCCATCAACAAGACCACCATGAATCGCAACTTTGTGCCCGGCCTGCGTGGTGATCGCAGTCGTGAGGCCATCGAGCCATTGACGCTGAATGTCGAAGCCGGCAAGAACTATTATGTCGGCCTCAAGGCCGATAGCGGCAGACGTTCAGACTGGAAGCTGGTGGTCTGGCAGGTCGAAGAGCAATAGCCTGCCGGCCTGTGCTACAGGCGCATACTCTACGGGTAAGCGTCCGGCTCAATAGGCAAATTGATCGAAAATGGGGTCGATATTGCGGCCCCATTCGTTTTCATACAGCCGCAGTTTATGCCCGGCCGGTGACTCACCTCGTTCGATCGCATCACGCACGGATCGCAGGTGGATGCTTTCATCCTGACCATCCGCATTGCGGATAGCGCGCGCCAGCAGGCCTTGTTCAACCAGTTCGAAGACTTCCTGGGCCAACTCCAGTAACGATCTGCCATCAACTGTGGCCCGCAGTCCCTCGCGCGAGACATCCTGCAGAAAGTCAGCACGGTCAGCCGGCTGCCAGTGCTTGACCAAATCCCAGGCGGCATCCAGGCTGGGCTGGTGATACAGCAAACCCACCCAGAAGGCCGGCAGCGCACAGATGCGTCTCCAGGGCCCACCATCGGCGCCACGCATTTCCAGAAATTGCTTCAGACGTACTTCCGGAAAAGCCGTGGTCAGGTGGTCTTCCCAGTCCTGCAGCGTCGGCAGATGTCCCGGATAGGCCGGTAGTTTGCCGTTGAGAAAATCCCGGAATGACTGACCGGCAGCATCGATATGATGGCCATTGCGGTAGACGAAATACATCGGTACGTCCAGCATGTAATCGACATAGCGCTCAAAACCCATGCTCTCATCAAACACGAAGTCCAGTTGACCGCAGCGTTGCGGATCGGTATCGGTCCAGATATGTGATCGATAGCTGAGATAACCCGAAGGCTTGCCCTCCACGAATGGAGAATTGGCAAACAAGGCCGTCACCAGTGGTTGCAATGCCAAACTGGTACGAAACTTCTTGACCATATCGGCTTCGCTGGAAAAATCCAGATTGACCTGAATGGTGCAGGTGCGTTTCATCATGTCCAGGCCCAGTGAGCCAACCCGCGGCATGTGCTCGCGCATGATCACGTAGCGCTCCTTGGGCATCCATGGTATGTCCTCGCGACGCCATTTGGGCTGAAACCCCAAGCCGATGAAACGGATGCCCATCGGTTCGGCCACAGACTTGACCTCAGCCAGATGCTGATGCACTTCATTGCAGGTCTGGTGCAGATTTTCCAGCGGCACGCCGGATAGCTCCAGCTGCCCACCCGGCTCCAGCGTGATCGAACAACCATCCTTGCGCAAGGCGATAACGTTGTCGTTTTCCAGCACCGCCTGCCAGTGAAACTGATCACACAATGCGTTGAGTATCGCGGCGATACCACGCTCACCTGCGTACGGTATGGGACGCAGGTCGTCGACGAAAAAGCCGAACTTTTCATGTTCGGTGCCGATGCGCCAGTCTGCCTTGGTTTTACAACCACGGCTGATGGCCTCGATCAACTGCTGTTTACCAGTGATGGGCGACGAATTGCTTTGAACAGCTGGAGGCTGGGACATGGCTGGCTCTGAAACTTAAAGGCAAGACTGTGATTATCAGGCATGCCAGCGCTGTTGTCAGCAGCTTTGTCACGATTCGAGCTTATGATCCTCACCATTGTGCGTATTCTTGCTAGGATGTAGCAATGGCTCAGACAAATCAGCTTGGTAATGACGCTAGCCCGCCTATTTCATGCAGGCGGACAGTTACTGGTCATCGTTTACGAATAAACAAGGCGATAGCAATGAATTTATACGTTGTGGAGTGGTTACGATTGGTCCTGTTCGAGATCAGGCCAAATCTGGCGTTGCATCTCGGGCGATCACCCTTGAAGCATAGCTACGGCTATGCTGCTGCGGGCGATCGTCCAAGCTGCTTAGCCAGCTTCGCCCTGCTCCTCGAACCCTGCATGAAATATGCGGGCTAGGATGATGACTTCCAGGTCATGCTGTTGCAATGTGGTGCGTGTAAGCCGGATACTGCATTGGCCGTTGATCTGGCCGTTGATCTGGTTGTTGCTGCTGTCGGCGTGTGATGGTAATCAGACCCCGCAATCAGAGCTGCCGATAGCCACAGAAAATGCCGACAATCCAGCAGCCGTGCAGACCGCGCCGCTGGCAGACTTCCACATCCTCAGACGCGGCAATGGCACGGAGCCGGAAACGCTGGACCCGCATTTGTCGGTTGGGGTGCCGGCAGCCAACATTATTCGCGATCTGTTTGAAGGGCTGACCAGCGAGTCACCCGCTGGTGACATTGTGCCAGGCGCCGCCAGTCGCTGGAATATCAGCCGTGACGGCAAGACCTACACATTTTACCTGCGCGAGAACGCGCAATGGTCCAATGGTGATCCACTGCGCGCGGCAGACTTTGTCTATGGCCTGCAGCGCAGTCTTGATCCGGCCACAGGTTCGCAGTATGGACAGATTCTGTCTCCCATCAAGAACGCCAGTGCGGCACTGGCCGGCCAGCTGCCGGTCACAGAAATTGGTGTGCGGGCGCTGAATGAGCGCAGCGTGCAGATAGAACTGGAGAATCCGACACCTTACTTTCTGACCTTGCTCAGCCATCCGGCCACGTTTCCGGCACATCGCGAGTCAATTGAGCGCTGGGGCAGTGAGCATGTGCGGTCCGGTCGACTGGTCTGTAATGGCGCCTATGTATTGGACGAGTGGGTGGCCCAGGCGCACATCAAGCTGATCCGCAACCCGCGTTATTGGGATGCAACAAACTTGCACATCACCCAGGTCAATTACTATCCGATCAGTGTCAGCAATGCCGAGCTGAACCGCTTTCGTACTGGCGAGCTGGACTGGACCTATGAAGTTCCCAACAGTCAGTTCGACTGGTTACAGCAGAACATGAGTGAGGCGCTGGTCATCAGTCCCTGGATGGGCACTTACTATCTGGGACTGAACCTCAAGCGCGAACCGTTTATCGGCAATCGAGCCTTGCGTCAGGCGCTGAATCTGGCCATTGACCGTGACATTCTCACCACCAAGGTCACGCGTTCTGGCGAGATTCCCAGTTTCAATCTGGTGCCACCAGGCGTGCCGGATTACCTTCGCGCCGAGCAGGATTATGCCAGCTGGAGCCAGCCACAGCGCGAACAAGAGGCGCAGCGATTGTATCGCCAGGCGGGCTATGACAAAGCCAGAACGCTGGAGCTGGAACTGCGTTACAACGACAGCGCCAACAACAACAGAATTGCACTGGCCGTGGCGGCCATGTGGAAACAGCTGCTGGGGGTAAGGACCACGCTGATCAACGAGGAATGGAAAGTGTTCTTGCAAAATCGCCGTCAGCAACGCGTCACCGAAGTGTTTCGTGGCGGCTGGATCGGTGATTTTGGTGATGCCTATACTTTTCTGGACATTTTTCAGGGCAACCATGGACAAAATGACACCGGTTTTGATAACCCCAGTTACAACCTGCTGCTGCAGCAGATCGCGGCCGAACGACTGGCTTCGCGACGGGCCAGGTTAATGCGCGAGGCAGAGCGGCTGTTGCTTAGTGAACAGCCGATCATTCCGTTGTATACCTATGTCACCAAGCGGCTGGTCAATCCCGCCCTCAAGGGTTGGCAAAACAATGTTATGGATCATCACTACAGCAAGCACATGTATTTTGAAGAGCCGTCGAGTGTGCCAGCACCGCCAGCGGCTACGCAGTCGGAATCAGCTACTGAGCCAGACAGCGAAACGGGCTAAGGACAAGAAAGTTGAGTTAAGACTCGGCACCCTGTAGATACTCTGTCTCATGTCAAGCTATATCGGGCCTGATAGCGAACAATTTGCTGTTGTCAAAGCGCGGATCGATGGGCATCAGACTTCGCCGCCTGACTCGACTTGCGATCACCTTGTTTGGATCGAGCTGTTCAATCCTGCGCAATCACCAGCGTGTGGTATCCTGACTGGCAGCAGATGGCCGCCAGTTTATGCACACTTCTGGCATCATTGACTTATGTATCCGTGTGAGCACAACTGGATGAATAACTGTTTTTTCACCGGCGGATTGATGCCGATGCTGGACACACGATTGCAGTTCCAGCAGAATTTGTTGCGAGAGGATTTCTGGGCTATGGATGGTCGACATGACGAAAACAACACCAATTCCCGGTTGCAGCTGCAGCGTCAGCACCGGCTACCGGTGATGGCGATCTGGAGCCAGCGCTGGTGCAAGTTTTGCCTGGCTGGAGCTGAATTGCCCGGTACCCACGTTGGCCACGCATGGCTGTATGGGCACGCTCCGTTCAGAATGTGCAGACCATGGCGTTAACCCGACTCGAGTACTGGCTGACCACACCGATCAGTGTGTTGTGGCGAGACATTCAGGACGGTCAGATCAGCAACAAGCTGGTACGCGTCTTTTTTCTGCAGATCGCGGCTATTTCATTGGCAGCGGGGGTTGGTACCTGGGTAGCCATTCAGGCCGTTGAAGGCATGGTGCTGGAAAAAACCTTGTCTGCCGAGGCCGATTATTTCTGGCAGCAACAGGCCACCAATCCTGATTATCAGCTCCCGGACACCAAGAGCCTGAAGCTATTTCTGATCAACAAAGGCGATGAGGCCAGTCTGCCGCTGCCACTGCGCAATCAGGCGTCTGGATTCAGCAAGATGACACTGTCATCAGCAACGCGCAACCGTATTTATGTCAGCGAGCGCGGCGGTCAGAAACTGATCTTACTGTATCAGAGCGAAGCTTTGCTGAACGCATCCATGCTGTTGGGCATTGCACCACTGCTGGGTGCCATGCTGGTGATTTACTTTCTTACCTGGCTGGGTTACATCAGTTCCAAGCGCGCATTGTCGCCGCTGGTAAAGCTGGCCGAACGAGTCGAAAATTTTGATTTTTCCAGCCAGAAACTGACCGCGATCAACATGGCCGATATCGCTGCAGAAGCAGATATCGAGACACTTTCCCTGCTGCGCGCATTTGAGCATTTTACTGCCAGACTGCAAAGCATGATCGAGCGTGAGAGGTTGTTTACCCGCAATGCAAGTCATGAACTGCGGACGCCGCTGGCCGTGGTCAAGGGCAATCTGGAGCTGTTACGACATCGAGCCGACAAGCCGGAAACCCGGCAGCAGGCCATCGACCGCATGCAGCGGGCGATCAATGACATGCAGGGCCTGATTGAAGCCTTGTTGCTGTTGGCTCGCGATGAGCAGAAAAGCATGCCCGACACGGACATCGATGTGGTCGCCCTGGTACGCAAGATCATGGCAACCGAAGCCGCGATTCTGGGCAAGCAGCATCTGCAGCAGCTGGTCGAGATAAACTATCCACTGCTGTTGCGGGCGCCGGAACGGGTACTCAGCATCATTTTTTCCAACCTGCTGCGCAATGCCTTCACCTACACCGACAACGGCTCGGTCACGGTGTCGGTCAACAAGCGCTCGGTCAGTATCACTGATACCGGAATCGGCATGGACAAGACCGAACTGCAGCATGCTTTTGAGCCTTTCTTTCGTGGCCAGCATCACGACAAAGAAGGCCATGGCTTGGGCCTGGCACTGGTGGCAAGGCTGTGCCAGTCCTATGGCTGGAAAATTTCGGCTGACAGCAAGCCCGCTGCGGGCACGACGCTGACGCTGGCGTTTCCTGGCAAAACTACGATCCGCGAGAAAGATTATTGACAGCAAAATAGCCCGCGCCGATTCTTAGCGCAGCCCGATCATTCGACTGCAACAACGGTGTCGGCGCAAGCTGGTTATAATGTTTGTGTTTGAAAACGTTGGAACAACAGATGTTTGAACAAGCCTGGTTCTGGCTGATACTTGGCGCCCTGCTGGTGCTGTCGGAATTCTTTATGACCAGCATCATCGCGATTTTCTTTGGTGTCGG
>JAJFKZ010000005.1 GCA_021772955.1 Gammaproteobacteria bacterium
GGAGTCAATGTGCCGGTGCGACTCGGCGTTGCGTTGCTTGGCAAGGGAGCGGCCATTGCCTGCGAACCGCGCCTTGATTCGCACCGGCACATTGACTCTGAGCGTTACCGAACTGTTCGCGTGGCCCACTGGCTTCTGCGGCAGATCGTCCAAGCTGCTTAGCCAGCTTTGCCCTGTTCCTCGAACCCTTCATGAAATATGCGGGCTAGGGTTGATCCAATACAGCGCAGCGTAGATTTTAGGGTCCACTTGCCTAGCCTGCTCTTGCTGCTGTTGCAGCCACTGCGGCAGTTGCGCGACTGCGATACGGTGAACGGTAATGTCCTCACTGGCATCACCCCCGCCGGGCCCGGTTTGCCTGCAGCCATGCGCGCGGAACATGTGCACTTGTTCGTCGCTGAGTCCGGCCGACGTCGGTCCAGACATCAGCAACTGCATGCTCTCGGCCCGATAACCGGTTTCCTCTTCCAACTCGCGCATGGCCGCCTGCTGTAACGATTCATCGGAATGAGCGGCAATGTCACCAACTAGACCGGCCGGCAATTCTATGGTGGCAGTCTGCACCGGCACACGATACTGCTCGACCAACAGCAGCTCATGCTGATCGGTCAACGCGACGATGATGACGACATCGCAGCGGTGCTTGCGACTGGCGTATTCCCAGCCGTCGCGCTCACACAGTAACAGCCATTTACCTTGGTAATGTATCTTGTCCATGGCTTGAAGAATACGCTATCGGCAATACATTGTGAACAAGTTTGCTGACATCGAGTCATACACTGCTACACCGGCTGGTTACGTGCAGCCTGATAATAAAGGAATAGCCCCATGCGTCATTTTTTCTGCATCGCCGTCATCCTGACTGCCTGCAATGTCACCGTCTTTACTGCATCTGCCACGGAGCAGTCTGATGTTGCAGCCACCACTGCCCCAGACCAGGCTCCGGATGCAACTCCACACACCACCTTTCCGGAGCAATTGCCGAATCAGTTTGCGACATTGCAACAAATGGCCGCGCGGGCGCTGGCAGAAAACAACGTGGCTGAATTTGTGCGCATTCTGGAACATGCACGTGGCCTGTATCCCTATGATCATCGCATCATGCTGCAACTCGTGGCCGGCTATGCATTGCAAGACGCAAAAACCCAAGCGTATAACCTGATGTTGATCATGCAGCAACAGGGCATTGGCTTCGATTTCAATCAATTGCCGCAAACTGAGGGTATCCGCTCAACCCAGGCCTACACATACATCAATGATCTGCTGATTGCCAACGCCGAGGGCGCAACCACCAGTGAGCGCGCTTTTCTGTTGCCTGAGCAAGCTGCCATCACCGAAGCGATTGGCTATGATTCGGAAAAAAAGCAATTTTTGTTTGGTACGGTGCGTGAACCTTCCATTTATCTGCTGGATCAGCACGGCATGCCGGTTACTGATGCCCCGGATTTCTCTCGCCACCTGCGCTACGCAGTGTTTGATCTGGCAGTGGATGCCAGTCGGCGCCAGCTGTGGGTCTCCACTTCAGCTGTCACCCAGCAGCTGGGCTATCAGCCCAGCTATTTCGGCAAAAACCTGTTGCTCAAGCTGGACCTGGACAGCGGCGCATTGCTGGCCAGCTACAAGATCATGCCCGACGGCTCACCGCATGGCATGGGCAATATGGCACTGGCCAGTGATGGCACGGTGTACCTGGCTGATTTACGTTCACCGACGATTTTTCAGTTACGCCCCGGTGACAAGGAGCTGACGGTGCTGGCGGTGGGGTCGGCGTTGCCAAACATTCATGGCATCGCCCTGAATGAAAAAGACAATCTGCTCTATCTGGCAGACCAGAGCCGCGGGCTGGCATTTATCGACCTCGACGACAAGCGTCCGTATCTGATGGGTGCACCGGAAACGCTGAACCTAGGCGGCATAGAGGGCATCGATTACTGGAACGACCATTTGATTATTATCCAGCCGGGAATGCGTCCGGCCCGCGTGATGCAGATACTGTTGGCCAACAACGGTCGCAATATCGTCGTTGCACAACCAATAGATGCCAATCATCCTGACTTTTTGGCACCCAACTTTGGCGTGGTCGTCGATGATCATTATTACTACCTGGGGGCCAGCCACTGGAGTTCATTCGATTTGCAAGGCAATCGCCTGCCCGGTACCAGTCTGTCCGCTGTACCTGTGCTGAGCTTTCCGCTGCAAGTGGTCGATCCAGACGCAAACGCAGCGCCCGACATGCAGGATGTCTTGCGCCAGCGTGCGCTGCAGGAACAGGCGCAGCTGCCAACGCCGCTGCAGCGCTCAGATGATAGCGATAATCAGCAGCAGCAGCCATAGCGCTATCGCGACGCAATCAACGCAGTTCTTGCTGCGGCTAAATGACAATGACACTAACTACCTGAGACGGAGAGATTGAATTTTGCTTGACAGGTTCACAATGATATCATTATGATATCGATGTAAATTAACGGAGAGCTGTCATGCAAGAAAAAATCGTTCGCTCCCTTCCCGGGATACCGACCATTATCGCGGTCCTTGTCGGCATACTGGTGTGCGGCTGGGGTGTTGTCGCCGGGATCAATGCCACGAACTTGGCCATGATCATCGCCAGCGTGCTGCTGGGGATCATTCTGGTGCTCTGTCTGGCCGGTTTTTACATGGTTGAGCCTAATCAGTCAGCGGTGTTGACGCTGTTTGGCAGGTACATCGGTACGGTCCGGGATCAAGGTCTACGCTTCAATAACCCGTTCTTTTCCGAGCGCAAAGTCAGCTTACGGGTAAGAAATTTCGAATCCGGCAAACTCAAAGTCAATGAACTGGATGGTTCGCCGGTGGAAATCGCCGCCGTGGTTGTCTGGCGTGTGGTGGACTCGGCCGAAGCGGTATTCAACGTTGATGATTACCAAAGTTTTGTGCACATTCAGTCCGAAGCGGCGATTCGCTCATTGGCCACGCAATACCCCTACGACCAACATGAGGAAGGGCAGGTATCACTGCGCAGTCACCCGGTCGAAATCTCCAGCTTTTTGAAAACACAACTGGATGAGCGCTTGAATACCGCCGGCGTCGAAGTGATTGAGGCACGTATCAGCCATCTCGCCTATGCGCCGGAAATAGCCCAGGTCATGTTGCAGCGGCAACAGGCCAATGCCATCGTGGCTGCTCGTCGGCGCATTGTTGACGGTGCCGTCGGGATGGTGGAAATGGCGCTGAATGACCTCAAGAAGCAAGGTATTGTGGATCTGGATGCCGAGCGCCAGGCGCAAATGGTAACGAATCTCATGGTGGTGCTGTGCTCTGATCGTGCCACTCAGCCGGTGATCAATACCGGCAGCATCTACCAGTAGTCCGTGGCGGCAAGGAAACCCTTCGCACTGCGCCTCAGCGAACCAGTCATGCAGGCCATGCAACGCTGGGCGGATGATGACCTGCGCTCGCTGAACGGGCAGATTGAATGGGTGCTGCGTGAAGCCTTGCGCAGAAACAGCAGATTCAAGCTCAATCCGGAGCAACCAGAAGGGGTTGATGGAGACAACAGTGAATAATCTGTGATTGGCAGCTAAAACAATGCTATCGTATTAAGCAAACCGGCACGAGAGTACTATCATGCAATACGAAGTTTCGGCGCTTGGCAAGGCCACACAACTCATCATCCTGGTGCTGTTCGTGCTGCTGCCAATCGGCATCGTTGCGCTGACCATGGTCACCGTCAACGACCAGATGCTGACCTGGAAAATTGCCTGGCCGGTGGCAGTGATCATGTTCCTGATCGGACTCTCCTGTCTGCGCCGGGAAGTCTGTTTGGAAGACATGCAGCTGCAGATCAAGGCCGCACTGTATACCCATCGGGTTGCGGTAGCGGAGATTGACCTGGAGCAGGTCCGGATTATTGATCTGGCTGAACAACCGCAGGAAAAACCGAAATGGCGTAGCAACGGCTACTCGTTGCCGGGCTTTCATGCTGGTTATTATCGCGGCCGCAACAAACAGAAAATGTTTTGCCTGATTACTGCACCAAAAGTGCTGAAGCTACCACTACAAAACGGTACTGTGGTCATGCTCAGTCTGGAGCAGCCACAAATATTGCTGGAGCGTCTGCAACATCTGACCAGAAGCTGATCCCGCCGCCGCCGCAGTAGTGGGGGCGGCGAATAAGGCAGGCTCAAGCACGACAGTGTGCTATTGCCTGGTCAGGTTGAAGCAGTCAGGTTCATGGAACAGTGCAAGCGGGCTATCAGTTCTTGATCGCGGCTGGCGCTGACTGCTGCTGCGTCAGCATTTCCGCCAGCATACGGCGCAGCGGGTGAGTCGCAGCATAATGCAGCTGCAGCGTTTGCCAATGTCGTAGCTCGTTGGCTATGTTGCTGTCATGATTGCTGTACAGCATTGTGCATACTGCCAGCGCCCCGCGCGCGGCAATGCTATCGGGATGCTGTTGCCCCAGCCGCTGTTCGCGAATTCGGTAGCTATGCCGCAGTTGCTCCAGCGCCGGTATCGCATCACCCCAGTGGCAATTTGCCAGCCCCCACCAAAACAGCGTTGAAGCCAGAGCAGTATGCTCTGCACCGAGTTTTTCCAGCCGCAATGTATAAGCCTGTTGGAATAGAGTGGCAGCACGCTGCCGTTGCTGCTGATACAAGGCAATGCGGCCAAGATTGGTCTGCGCATGGGCAAGCGCAGGATGCTCATCGCCCAGCGCCTGGCGCTGGATAGCCAAGGCTTGCTGAAAATAGCCCACGGCGGTGTTCCAGTCACCGCGCTGTTCAGCCACCAGGCCGAGGTTGTTCAGGTTACCGGCCACTTTGAGGTGTTTGCTGCCAAGCGCCGTTGTGTGAATAGCCAATGCCTGCCGGAACAATGTTTCGGCTTCGTCAGCATCCCCCTGACGCAATCGCACCAGGCCAAGATTATTCAGTGTCTTGCCGATGGCTACATGCTCATCGTCAAGCACCTTATGGTAGATGGATAGTGCCTCACGCAAGGCCGTTTCTGCGCCGGTATCGTGGCCCATTTCATACCATACCGCGCCCAGGTTGCTGAGGCTGTCGGCAGTAAAACGATGCTCATTGCCAAGCACCTGACGGCGCATGCTGATCGCCTGGCGGTATTCCTCTGCCGCCGCAGGATAACGTCCCAGCGCATACAAGGAAGCTGCATGCGCATCCACGGCCCGGGCCAGTTCCGGCAGGTTGCGCTGTGGTAATTGTGTATGGGCATCGATGGCAGCAGCATAGTACCCTTCTGCCGCTGCAAGATCGCCACTGGACCAGTGCCAGGAACCCAGCCGCAGAAGCACATCCGCCCGGTCCAGTGCGGGCACAGCTGCAGTATTCCTGGAAAGCTCAGCGGCGTGCTGGAAATGCTCGCCGGCAGCAGGCAAATCACCAAGATGTTGCAAGGTGGTGCCGAGCGCCAGATGCAGACGTATGCGTTGCTGCGCTGGAAAAGCAGTCCTTGAATGAGCATTCATTGCATCAATCGACCGGGACAAAGTCACTTTTGACTGGGTCAGCTTACCCGCCAGAAACTGTATTTTCCCCAGTTGCATCTGCGCTGTCAGCAACTGCTCAGGGTTGCCCGCAATCTGTACCAGGGTCAGGCTTTCCTGAGCCAGCTCGAGAGCAGTTTGATGATCACCCAGATTGCTGTATACGGTAGCCAGTGCACTCAGCAACGGATACCTTACGGCCGCGCCCAGGTCACTATGTTGTTGTAGTTGCTGCCGGCTTTTGGCGAGTATTTCACTCGCATTTGGTAACTCACCGGCCTGGCGTGTACGATCGGATAAATCAAACAGGTCGGTAAGAAAATCAACCGTGCTTTCAGCATGAACACGGAATAGTTCACTGCGCTGCAACGCTCGTGCAGTAGTACGATTTGCCACCACCAGCATGGTCATGAGTAGCGTGATCACCAGCAGGGCAGTCGCAGCAGCAGATAACCAGTGCCAGTGTCTGCGGGCAAACTTGCCGATCCGATAACTGGCGCTGACTGGTGCGACGCTGACCGGATAGTGCTCCCGCAGCGCGCGTAAGTCATACAGCAACGGCTGCATGCCTGGGTAACGTGCTTCGGGTTCAAAACGCAGGCAACAGGCGCTGATCCAGTCCAGTTCGCGTGGCAGCTTCGCGCCGTGCTGTGCCAGTTTGCTACGCTCGTCTCGCTTAAGTTGTGCCAACGGTGCAGGGCCTTGTCGTACCGCGGCCAAAAAAGTCTCACGGTCATGGGCAGATTCAGCAAACGGTGTGCGGCCGGAAAGCAGCTCATACAAGATCACGCCCAGGGAGAAGATATCCGCGGCTACGGACAGTGCATGACCCTGCCATTGCTCAGGAGCTGCGTAAGCCGGTGTGAATGACATGCTTGCATGCGTGCGATCTTGTAAGGGCTCACTGACCAGCAGCCTGGAGATGCCGAAATCCAGCAGTTTGATATGCCGCGCAGATCCGTCATCTGCAAGCTCGACCATGATATTGCCGGGTTTCAGATCACCATGTGCCACCAGCTTGCGATGCGCATAGGCCACGGCCGTACAGATTTGCTCGAACAGTTGTAAACGCTGTTCTGGCTCACACCACGAATCCCGGCAAAACTGCAGCAATGGCACGCCACTGACATACTCCATAACCAGATACAAAAACCCCTGACTGCTGGTGCCGGCGTCCAGCAACCTGGCGATGCCGCGATGATCCAGCGCCGCCAGTATTTGCCGTTCACGGATAAATGCGGCCTGCAGATCAGCACCTGCACACAAGGGGCTGAAGACTTTCAAAGCCACCTGGCGCTGAAATGCGCCATCGCACCGTTCGGCCAGATAGACCCGACCGCCGCCGCCTCGACCAATCTGTTTCAGGACCTTCCAGACATCAATAATCTCGCCTGCTTGCGGAGCTGGAATGATCTTGTCGGGCAGGTAATCCAGGACATTATCTGCAGCCGCGTGAGCAGCGAGCAAGCTGCTCAGTTCGCTCATTTCCGCCTCGGTCAGGTCAGCATGGCTGCTTATCCAGGCTTGCCGCTGGTGTTGTGGCAGCTTAATGGCAGTATGAAATGTCTGCCATAGCTTCTTCCAGCTTTGTTGTGCTTGCTTTGCCATCAGTAGCTAACCACCTCAGCAGTGCTTATACTTATTCAGCAAGATTACTATCTTGCCATATAACGCAGAATAAGGTCAGTAATCCATGGATCAGCACACGACTGCGGATAGCAACGGAGATCAGGCAGCCATGCAGGCGGCCATTTACCAGCAGTTAAAAGCCATTGCCGGTAAATACCTTGGTCGGGAGTATGGTCCGGTTACCATCAGCCCGGCAACACTGGCGCATGAGGCCTGGATCAAGCTGCGCCAACACCGGGGGTTTTCGGAACCGGCATTCAGAAATGAGTTTGTCGCGTTGGCTGGTTCAGCAATGCGACAGATCCTGATTGACCACGCCCGCACCCGGACGACGCAAAAGCGTATTCCCAGAGGACTCGTCGAACCACTCACAGAACAACACCTGCAGAATCAGCAGCAAATCACCTGCAGTCAGTTGTTGCAACTCGATCAGGCCTTGCAACGCTTGCAGCAACTCGATGCCACCATGGTGAAGGTGGTTGAACTGCGTTATTTCGGAGGCTTTAGCCTGGCCCAGACGGCAACTATTCTGGATACTTCTGAGCGCAGCGTTTCACGTCATTGGACGGCTGCACGGGCCTGGTTACAGCGCGAACTGAGCTGATTCTGTATGCCTTCTAACTAAGCCCTGCCAGCCGCTGCCAAGCCCTGCCAGGCCCTGCTAGCATTTCAAAACAGCTCAGCGCGCTTGCGGCCAGGACGTGGCAAGTGCAATTCGGCATGCATCGCCGACCATCCTGTCGTTGCACTAAACCTTAACGCTGGCGAGCTTTCAGCATTTTTACGCATATCAATAGTAAGCATCCGCATAATCAACGAGGTCGTCATGCGTGGAAATGATCAATTGGCCGTTCAGTTCAAGCCCAAATCAGCCGCTGGCAAGGTACGCAGCTACCGCAGCAGTGTCGGCTCTTTGCTTGCGATGAAAACGTTTCTGCATCGTAGTGTCCAGGTTCTGACCTGCATAGTAATCATTGAGGTCCAGCTGCTTGCCGGCATCGATGCCATCGCCCAGGTCAGTTGGGTCGGTGACGTGCTGATCGATGGCCAGCCGAATCAGGAGTGGCTACGCTGCTCGCCTTGCGGCCCGGACCCGCCTCCGAATACCAACTGGAGCAACAACCGCCTGCCGGGATTCAGCGGCATGCTCGGCGATCCCGGTGCCGATGCGGTGATCGGCCCTGGTGCCGGTGTGATCGAATTGAGCGGCGGCACCCTGGCCGACCCGATCACCCTCAACAACCTGACGGCGCAAAGCGGACTGCACGTAAACGGCGTACTGAGTATTACCGGCAGCGGGCAGATCAATGCGCTCGAACTGCTGGACGGCAGCACTCTGAACGCCACCGGCGCCGTGTCCTTGAGCGGCGCCGGAAGCTGGCTTGGCGCCTTGACCGGCGCGGGCGGAGTCAGCAACAACGGCACCTTGACGGCCGCGACCGGTAACTTGCGCACCACACTGACCAACAATGGCTCGCTCAGCGTTTCGCCATCGATCGATTTCGGCGGCGCGCCGGGGACACTGGTCAACGATTTGCAGCTCACGCTGGATTCCGACAGTCACGTTGCCGGCAGCAATATTCTCGATGGTTCGAGTTCCGGCATGTTGATCAACAACGCAACCATCGCCAAGTTCGGCATGGGCCTGTCGGTCATCGAAAGCGCCGGCCAGCATGCCGGCGGCACGATCAGCGCCCGGGACGGTACGCTGCGGTTTTTCCGCAACGACTGGCTGTTCAGCGGCGGCGACATGGTCGTTTCCAACAATGGCCAGATCGAGCTGACCGGCAATGTCAATCACCAGCTGAGTGGCACCAGCGGCGTGACCGGCCAGGGCTCGTTCCTGGTCAACATGAACAGCTTCGGCACATTGACCGTGGATCAACCCTTTGACGTCAACCTGACCGGCCCGGGCCTGCATGGATTGCTGTTGCAGGGCATCGGTGTGGTCGTTGACGGCAGTACGCTGACCAACCGGCAGGGCGGGCAATGGAGCGCCGGCACTATTGCCGGGGCTTTCCTGGGGTCGGTGCGTAACGAAGCGCCGTTCACGGATCCTTTCATGATCATTTCGGGTGCTAGCAAACGGATCACTCCATCCGGAAGGTTCGCCAATGCCGGTACCGCGATCCAGACCGCTACGGTGCGGGTAGACGGAGTGTTCGACAACCTCGCCGGCGGCGATCTGGACATTCAAACGACCGGCAATCTGACCGACTGGTCCGGCATCGGACTGTTCTCTAATTTGGGTCGAGTGACGGTGCGCGGCGCCGGGGAAACCGCATTCGACCTGCGCTATGACCAACGCGGCAGTGCCACCCTGGCGCAGACCGTGGTTGAAGATCAGGCCACCATGGTGCTTTCCGGTGGCGGCTTCTGGAGCGGCGATACACTGACTTCGATCCGAAGCCAGACGATCAGCGAAACCGGGTTGTTGTTCACCGGTGGTACGTTTCAGCTGCAAGCCGGCACGCACTTGCTCGATGGTCAGGAATCGGTATCACTGTCCGGGTCGACAACCACCATCGAAGTCCTGGCAAATGCACTCCTGGAGTTGAGAGTGATCAGCGTTGGAGTGATCAGCGTTGCGGATTTCGAGATGCTGAACGGGCAAATGGGCGGCGCGGGTGCGATCGTCAACCACGGCAACTTTACCTGGAGAGGAGGCGACCTGGGCGTCGGCGGCCAGCTCCAGTTTACCAATGCGGTGGACGGTAATATGTTGATTCTCAGCAGCGCTGCCGACCTGCGCGGCGGAACGCTGACCAACGCCGGCTTGGTTGAGCAGCTTGCCATTTTTAACCTGTTCAATGCCGATGTGGTGAACGTTGGCACCTGGACAATGTTCGATAACAGCACCATCGCCGGCAGCAATGGCTTTACCAACCAGGGCAAATTCAATACCATCCTGACCGTTCCCGGAACCGCTACCGTAGCGGTGCCGTTCAGCAACGAGGGTACAGTGCGGGTCGGCGCCGGCACGGGTCTCCGGTTCCAGGGGCCGGTCGCCCAGCTCGCCAACGGCGTGTTGAGCGGCGGTGTCTGGTTGCTGGGGCCGGATTCGACCTTGATATTCCCGGAACCGTTCACGACGATCGGACCGGGCACGATCCTGCGCGGGCTACAGCGCGTCGACGGCATCCAGGCGGTGGCCGAGATACTTGCAGCGGAGGCCAGCACCACTGGAAGTCTGATGCTGGACGGGATGCTTCGCCTATCCAACGGCGCCGTATTGCTAGTCGATGGGCAGTCCAGTCTCGGCGCTCCAGGCGGCATCCAGAACGGCGGACCGAACGATGGCGGCTCGCTCGTGGAAATGCTCAATGAGGCGCTGGTGATCAACCGTGCGCCCAAGGATCCGGACCCGGAGCTGTCCGTTCACCGCTCAGGTCGAGCCGCTCGGCTCACTGCCCTGGCGGCCAATACTCCAGCGATCACCACACCGCTGCTGGAAAACTGGGCCATACTCGCACCCGGTGGACTGGCGCTGGTCGGCCCGTTCAACCTCAGCGGCGATCTGTTGCTACAACCGACCAGCACACTGGCCATCGATATCGGCGGTCCGCTCGCGGTTTCCCAACATGACCAACTCACCGTGGACGGTGCCGCAACCGTCGACGGCCGGGTCGCAGTGGAAGTCGTCGCTAATTTTTTCCCGGCTGTTGGTCAGGAATTTGTCATCGCCACCGCCAGTGAAGGTATCACTGGCCTGTTTACCGGCGTCGACAACGTCAACCGTGAGGATATCGTTTGGTCCGTCACCGAAACTGCAAACGTGGTTGTACTGACCGTAACCGACGTCGAACGGATTTTTGCGGACGACTTTGAAGGCTGAACAGGTTAAGGAATCTCTGAACACTCGATCCGGCTCTGGTCGTTGTCGGCGCCGGCGGAACGGTTGCCGTGCCGGCACTCGATCGTGGTCTACTGGTGCTGTTCGGCGTGCTGTTGCTGCTCATCGGTGGGCTGGTGGTCCGGCGCAGATTGGTAAATTCCTGAAGCGCCGTGCACGGCTGGGGCCCGCGAATGCGGCAAAATTAGCCACGAAGCAAGCAGACTGGACATGCTTTTTCTGAATGACCAGGGAGAGCATGTCATCAATTGATGGACCAGCACATGCGGGAGGCGGGTCATGAATAACAATTTTCAAGCTCACCGCCACAGTGCGGCCGGGCTAGCCCTGCGCAGAAGCTTGCTGGACAATGTTCTGGTTGTGTTGCTACTGCTGGCGGTAACATGCGTGGCCTGGAGCGGGGCATTTGTGTTTACCGATAACAATCCCGGCAATCCTAATCCTGCCCCTGATCCAAACCTGATCGTTCACCCCAGCGACTACACGGGTGCCGGCGGTACCGTCACCGTGCAGATATGCATCGCGACCAGCAGCGAAAGTCAGGCCGAACTGATGATTCCGGCAGCAAACGTGGCCAACACCTGGAACCGGCTGGAGCCGGCGACCGGTAATTTGAAATTCGGCGCCGACAACAATGTCCCGCAGTCTGAATTTGATGTGGAATCGGTGTTACTGCATGAAGTAGGGCATTGCCTGGGACTGAATCATTCCAACCTGGTCGACGAATCGGGACTTGTCGATCCGGATCGCAATTACACCAAAGCACAGATTGGTCCCGACGCTGCCTTCAATCTCAATGCGGGCGGCGATGGCGTGATCGGCTCCGCAGACGATAACCGCGGTGACGATATCAACCTGCACTGGTTCCGGATCAGTGATAACAATCCATTCATGCTCGGACCAGTCGTGGATGCGACCACTTACAACGCGAATTGAGCTGATTCTGTATGCCTTCTAACTAAGTCCTGCTAGCATTTCAAAACAACTCTGCGCGCTTGTGGCCAGGACGTGGCAAGTGCAATTCGGCATGCATCGCCGACCATCCGGTCGTTGCAATAATCCTTAACGCTGGCGAGCTTTCAGCATTTTTACGCATATCAATAGTAAGCATCCGCATAATCAACGGGGTCGTCATGCGTGGAAATGATCAACCGGCCGTACCGGTCAAGCACAACTCAGTCGCTGGCAAGGTACGCAGCTACCGCAGCAGTGTCAGCTATCTGCTTGTGGTGATACTATCTGCGTGGCTGGCGGCACCCGGCTACGCCCAGGTTTATGATCTGCTGGCAGGTGATCCACCCGCACTGCACCACTACCCCGGTGCGGACGGTCGCATCGGTACCTCCGACGATACCGTCAGCCATGCGCTAACCAGCATCGTCGGCTCCGACCCCAATGTTCATGGCGCCTACAGTTTTGCGGTATTCGAAGCCTTTTTCGCCGATCCATTACTACCCTTCAATAGTACCGCGGCGTCATTCGTGCATGGCAGCGTAGAACTCGATCCGGTCGTTGCTGCAGGCGGCGGTGGGTCATTGCTCGTCAATGCTACCGGGATCGGCACCGGTTTTGGGCAGGGCCTTGGTGTTTCCACCCTGGAGATTCTGGCGGTCAATGGCGGCAGCTATGATCCGGTGACTGGCGCATTGACCCTGAATGCGGATATCGAAGCGAGTGCCGCGGGCGTGACCCGACAATTCACCAATGCTGCAGTCAGTGGTTCGGCGGTGCTACTCGACGCTGCAGATTTTGGCACCGGCTCGGGCGATCTCTACGTCGATAGCGTGCTGGTTCCCCGGGCCCAGGCGCTGAATGCACAGGGCGTGGTGTTGATCGTCCTCAATGGCGTGGCGCCACTGGATCCGCCGTGGGTCATCATTCCTGCGCCATTCACCGTGGTGCTGGCCGGTCTGACCGGAATACCTGCCGGCGAACAAGCAGATCTGGCAGTGAGCAAGTCGGTGCCCTCCGGACCGTTCAGCAGCGGCGACCAATTCGTTTTTGCTTTGCAAGTCGACAACAACGGGCCGGCCACAGCCAACGCTGTCATCGTCAGCGATCCGCTGCCGCAAGGCCTCGCCTGGATCAGTGACACCTGCGGTGCTGGGCCGCCGGCCGGGGGATTGTTGAGCTGGAACGCCGGGACCCTGAATGCAGCAGTCAGCACCCAATGCCAGGTTACGGTTGAGGTCACGGCCACCGCCAATTTCGATCAGGAAAACGGCGTCACCGCGTTCGCCGCCGAGTTCGACCCTGAGCTGACGGACAATGTGGCGATGGCGGCTGTGGCCATAGGCCAACCCGGTGTGGCAGAGGGTCTGGCGCAAGCCCCGGACCTGGCGACCGGTTTCCCCAGTGACCGCAATTGTGGTTCCTGCCCGCTCGGCGCTCAGGCACTGGCGGACAACTTCAAGGTGGAAAGCCAGTTGCAGCTGGGCCAGATCGTCTTTTACGGTGGCTACACCGACAACCAGGCTTTTCCCGATCAATTCCAGCTCGAAATACGGCAAAACCTGGAAAGCTCGACCATGCCGGGTGTGCCCGGCGTACCGGGGGCGCTGCTTGCCAATATCAGCGGCGCCGTCAGCCGCAGCGCTACCGGGAACCTGATTGCCGGGTTTTTCGAGGAATACCGCTACACTGCGTCGGCTGCACTGAACCTGCCGCGCGGCAGTTACTGGATCGTCATCCATAACCAGTCCAGCGCTGGCAACGATTGGTTCTGGGAGTCGGGCAACCCCGACAGCGACACTCGCAGCCTGCCGACGATCGCCGCCAACAACACCATACCACCGCATCCGCGCTGGTCACCTAATCCGGATTTCCAGTTGGCGGTGTCACTGGATGCAGGTGGCGCCATGGTGCCACCGGGAATACCGGCGCTGCAGCCGGCTGGTCTGATTTTGTTGTTGTTATTGCTGTTGGCGACCGCGTGGTTGGGGATCGGCCGTCGAGCCAGGCATAAGTCCTGGCGAGTTGCTACAACTGGATGCCGCAGTGCACAAGCTGCAAGCGATCAATCCTGACCTGATTAATATGGCGGAGTTGGTTACTGCGCCGGTTTTCTGTTGTTGACCATGCGCATCGCTGACGTTTTTCTGGCGAGTTTTACCGCCATTTACGCATGGCTACAGATAAGGTCTTGGTAAACAGGAGAGTCATCATGCAAATCAAATTTTGGCCGGTCGAGACAGGTCGTTGTGTTGTATCGAGTTGCTGGGCAATGGTATTGATGCTGGGCTTTGTCCCGGCACTGCACGCAGGTCAGGTAGCGCCAGGTGTGTATCTGGATCAGATATCCAACAATATCGCGCTGGAGATCAAGGCTGGTTATCAACTCGGCAACAACAAAATTCTCTACGCTGGCCTCTACAACAACGGCAGCGACAATGTGATTGAACTCAAAACGCTGGATGCCACAAGTACCGGAGTCAGTGTCGATCAGGATCATGGCAATGTGGATTCCGGCCAGATATTTGGCTTGGGCGACTGGTGTTTTACCAACGACTACGCAATCATGCCTTACATCAAGGATTTCAATGTGTATGCGCTGCGTTATAACCTCACCAGTAACATCTTTGACACGATCGAGGTCATACCTTCGCAGGCCGATCAGTACACCTCCACCGATTGTATGACATTCAATACCGGTGCAAACCTGGTGTTCGCCGCGAACAATTTTGATGCCAAAGGGATTGACTACTACCGCAGTGATGACGATGGCAACAACTGGAGCCTGAGTATCGCATACAGGCTCAACGGCGATAACATCATTGATGCCTTTGCCGGCGGATTCCGCGACACGCATGCAGCGGTGAATGATTCCAGCATCGGTTCCATCTATCAGCGCGGCAACGGCGATGTAGAGACAGCGCTATTGAATTTTGCCACAGGAAACCTTTTGGGTACTCGCCTGATCGCCAACGGCAGCCCTTTCATCGGCAATGGCCTGCTGAAGGAGCTGGATGGTGTCGCTATGGACAACGTCTGCTTAGGCGGAGCCAATCTCGGTGCTACATTGACTGGGGCATTTGTCACCACGGATACCGGCGAAACCGGTCTGGGCAGCATTTTTAACAACGCACCGGGAGCAAACCCGGTGTTCAATTTTAGCGGCATGGATATTTCAGTTCGGAACTGGGGCGGCACACCGGGTCTGTATGACATTTATTACCTGTCCAACACACTAATCACTACCCAGTTCAACATTAACACGCGGGAGTTCAGCAACCCAATGACCTTCCCGGATTTTCCATTTAACGGCAATGGCGGGCCGGCAGAAGCCTTTGCCGGGACAGGTACTGGCAGATACCATGCTTTTGGCGTGTCGTTGAATTTTGGCACTGGCGGCCTGAGTGGCACTGGCGTGGCGACGATTGATCCGGCCACAGCGGTCTCTGTGCCAGTACAACCGCTTATTGGCCTGCCCAGCGTTGCAGTGCCTGCGCTGAACCGATTGGCGACGTTGCTGTTGTTGCTGACGCTGGCAAGCATCGGAGCGATCATGCTGGCTCGACGCAGTGGCTGATCTAGCCCGCCTATATCATGAAGGGTTCGAGGAGCAGGGTGAAGCTGGCCAGGCAGCTTGGACGATCGCCCTGCTGGAGTGCGCCTGAGGCTGCATTACGGCGTGCAATCCCCCGCGTGCAATCCCCAGGCCCTAAGCGAAGCTGGCAGCTGTCGGTAGCAAGGCCTTGCAACGTGAACGCAACATCCGGCCAAAGCCCAGTTCATCAAAAAAACGATCCATGTCGGCTGCATTGCCGCTGCCACGGGTAGTACAGGCGTCAACGTCCATGGCCTGCTCGTGGCAGCCGGTCAAGCGTCTGGCCAGCCGCGCGGCATCGGCGTGTTCACGCAATTTGGCATGAATGCTCTTGGCACCGCGTATGGATAACCAGGCAACTTCATCCATGCGTTCCAGCAGCTCATCCAGGGAGTTAAAGTGGCTGAGCAGAAGGGCCGCTGTTTTAGGGCCGATGCCGGGGATACCGGGTATGTTGTCAACGGCATCGCCGGCCAGCGCCAGGTAATCTGCGATTTGCTCTGGATAGACGCCAAACTTCTGCTTCACGGCCTGGTGATCCAGCCGCGTGTTGCGTGCAAAATCCCACCAGTAATCCTGGTTGCGAATGACCTGGGTCAAATCCTTGTCGGCGGAAATGACGCTGATGCGCATGTCTCTGGCACGCCCCTGTAAGGCCATGGTGGCGATCAGGTCATCTGCTTCAAAGCGCTTGTCGCTGTAGCTGGGGAGGCCCAACAACTCGGCAATCTGCCGACACCAGGCAAACTGCTGCAGCAGTTGAGCCGGCGCAGGGTCACGGTTGGCCTTGTAGGCCGGATAAATGTCGTTGCGGTAAGAGCTCTCCAGCGACTCATCAAAGGCGATGGCGATGTTTTCAGGTTGCATGGTTTCGAGCAGATCGCAGAGAAAGCCGGCGAAGCCATACACTGCATTGGTGGGTTGTCCGGCCTGGTTGCTGAACTCATGCGGGACCGAAAACCAGGCGCGAAAAATGTAAATGCTGGCATCGACCAGATACAGCGTCGGGATAGTGCGGTCTGTACGCACTTTGATCAGCTGGTTCCGATACTCTGACGTTGCAACTCCAGTCGTTGGCGCAGACGGCTGTTACGGGGGAAATGACTGAGCAGAAAATCCATTTGATCGGCCAAAATGCGGCGACCTTGCAGGTAGACAAATTCGGCATGGGTGGGTACAAACGGAATCGCCAGCAATTGTATGCCGGCCTGTTCGGGGGTGTGTCCGGCCTTGTGGTTGTTGCAGCGCTTGCACGACGTTACCACGTTGGCCCAGATATCCCGGCCGCCCTGACTGACTGGTTTGACATGATCACGCGACAGATCGCGATCCAGAAACTGCTGGCCGCAGTACAGACAGATGTTCTGATCGCGCCGAAACAGGGCGCGGTTGCTCAGTGGCGGTGTGTAGCCCTTGGCGAACAGGTGGCTGACCGGATGCTGGCCACTGGTGGCCAGAATGGCATTCACATCCAGCGTGCTTTGCAGACCAGTCAGGGCATTGATGCCGCCGTGCAGCGTATAAATGATGCCGCCCAGTGAATAGGCGATTCGATCCAGGCAAATCAGCCGTACTGCTTCCTGATAATTGATCCACTCCAGCGGCAT
The DNA here is from genome assembly GCA_021772955.1 of Gammaproteobacteria bacterium. Classification (GTDB taxonomy): domain Bacteria; phylum Pseudomonadota; class Gammaproteobacteria; order Xanthomonadales; family Wenzhouxiangellaceae; genus JAHJQV01. Next base: position 17,121 of record JAJFKZ010000005.1, read on the forward strand.
ACCGGAGACATCAGTCCGCAAAACCTGTTGGTTAAGGTTTTGACGGGTTGGTTCATGCTTATCGACATGACACAACATAGTGTGTTCACAATCAGACTGCATAAGCATATGTTCCATATTTCCGCATCAATTGCAAGTTATTTGCGTTACTGATCAGCATGGCTGTAGCGCTTGACAGTAACATGTTTACGGCGGTTGCAGGACCACTGGTTCACTGGGAACCCCCTCAGAAGATGAAAATCAGGCAACTGATTGCGTTTGTCAGAGTCTGAACTCACGCTCAGATGAACTTAATAAAGCAGAGGTTCCTTAACTGCTCATGGTTACAGTCGTCGATCTGCATACCAATGCCGCTGGCGCAGGAATTGTATTCAAAAGCATAGCGCCAATATAGGCCAGCATTCAGGCCGTAACTTGCATTGACCAACACCATAAGGAAAAAAGCATGCACGAAGTCAACTCAAGCACAAAAACATTTGCCACAGTGGCGCTGTTGCTGATGCTCAGCAGTACCCATGCGGCGCTGCCAGTCAGTGTTGCCGGTGAGCCATTACCATCTTTGGCACCGGTACTGGAACAGGTGATGCCTGCGGTAGTCAACATTTACACCGAGACCCGAGTGCAGGTGCGCAGTCCTTTTGCGGGTGACCCGTTTTTCAGACGATTTTTTGATATGCCCAATATTCCACGCGAGCGCGTGTCACGCAGTCTCGGTTCCGGGGTTATCGTCGATGCCAGTCGTGGTCTGATTCTGACCAATCATCACGTCGTCAACGGTGCCGATGACATCGCTGTCAATCTGAACGACGGTCGCAGCTTCAGCGCCGAACTGGTGGGCAGCGATGAGGCCACCGACGTCGCCGTGATTCGCATCGATCCGGGCGACGATCCACTGCAGGCACTGCCAATCCAGACCGGCGTGGATTTGCGGGTAGGCGATTTTGTGGTTGCCGTTGGCAATCCATTCGGGCTTGGTCAAACCGTCACCTCCGGCATCGTTTCAGCTTTGGGTCGTGCAGCATTGAATCGGCTGGAATTTCAAAACTTCATTCAAACCGATGCCTCGATCAATCCCGGTAATTCAGGCGGTGCCTTGATCAATTTGCGCGGTGAACTGGTCGGTATCAATACCGCCATTTTTACGCCCAGCGGCGGCAACGTAGGCATTGGCTTCGCCATTCCGGTGGACATGGCGACGCTGGTCATGGAACAGTTGGTGGCCAATGGCAAGGTGCAGCGTGGACGCATCGGTATCGAAACCCAGGATCTGACCGTTGAACTGGCCGAGAGCTTTGATCTGGGCAGCCGCAAGGGCGTGCTGGTCAAACGCGTGTTTGCCAATAGCACGGCAGAAGCGGCCGGTATTAAAGTGGGTGATGTGATTGTTCAGGCTGATGACAAGGTTGTCAGCAACAGCCAGGCATTCCACAACATCGAAGGCCTGAAGCCGCTGGGGGATAGCATCGAATTGCAGATCATGCGTTCATCCAGACAACGCACCGTATTCGTGACCACGGCGATACCCGATAACCGGCACGTGCCCGGTGATGAGCTGCACCGCCTGCTGCGAGGCCTGACACTGGATGATCTGTCCGCCGAAAGCAGCGGACAGATCGGGGTGCTGGTGGAAGATGTTGCTAGCGACAGCCGCAATTTCGAGATCGGTCTGCGACCCGGTGACATCATCACCGGGCTCAATCGCGTGCGTGTGGTGGACATGTCCAGCATGCGCAAGATCTCCGAGAAACTGGATCAGAGCCGACCCATCGAACTACAGATCCAGCGCAATCGGCGCGGCTATCGGGTGCTGCTGGAGTAGTCAGTCAGCGCTGTTCAAGGTGCGCTCAAACAAGGCCAGAATGCGCCGGTACTCGTCATACCAGCTGTCGGCATGCTCGAAGCCATGTGCTTCCAGCGGATAGCTGGCCAGCTCCCAGTTGTCTTTGTGCAGTTCGATCAGGCGCTGCGCCAGCCGCACTGAGTCCTGGTAGAACACATTGTCATCGAGCATGCCATGGGCGATCAGCAAGTGACCCTGCAGGCCGTCGGCATGGTCGATGGGTGAGGATATGCGATAGGCCTCGGGATCCAGCTTGGGCGTATTCAGAATGTTAGCGGTATACGAGTGATTGTAGGAAGTCCAATCGGTGACCGGGCGCAATGCGGCACCGGCGGTGAAGCTTTCCGGCGCCCGAAACATTGCCATCAGGCTCATGAAACCGCCGTAGGAACCACCATAGATGCCAACCCGGTTTTTATCTCCAGCATGGTGTTCGGCCAACCAGTCGATGCCGTCCAGCAGGTCTTCCAGTTCCGGATGCCCCATCTGCCGGTAAATTGCCGTGCGCCAGTCGCGACCATAGCCGGCTGAAGCGCGATAATCCATGTCCAGCACGATATACCCGCGTGCGCTGAGCAGATTATGAAACATCTGCTCGCGGAAATAATACGGATAACGCAGATGCGTGTTCTGGGTATAGCCGGCACCGTGCACGAACAGAACGATTGGTCGCGCACCGGGGTACGCTGTCGCATCCGGCAGGTACAGCTTTGACCAGATCGGCTGACTGGCGCCATGCCGCGATGGCACAGCAACAAATTCCGGTTGTTGCCAGGCGATGTTGCGGTAGCGTTCGGTGCGGGTATCGCTGAGCAATTGCGCCGCCCGGGTAGCAGCGTCGATCACGGCGATCTGCTGCGGCAGATACGTGCTGGAATAGCTGACCAGAATGTTTTGCTGATCGGCATCCAGTTGAAAACCGTTGACGCCGTCCAGATCGGTCATGACAACGATGCTGTCATCACTCAACTGCAGGCGATATAGCTCGTATTCTGCGGCCCGCTCACGGTTGGCGATGAAGTAGCAATAGGCGCCATCGCGACTGAATTGCGGCGCAGACAGCTCCCAGTTGCCGTGACTGCGCTGTTTGGCCCGATCCTGATCCAGCGCCAGAGTGTAAAGATGGGCATAACCGTCTTGCTCAGACAAAAACCACAGTTGTGGCTGCTCGCGCCCCGGTAACCAGCCAAACTCGTTGAAGCTCCAGTTGATCCAGGCCGGGTCGGTGAGTCGATGTCTGGGCTGCAGCTTGCGTTCGGTCAAGTCCAGAGTAGTTAGCCAGCGATCCTTGTTATCGATGGCCTGGATCTGGATTGCGACTTCGCTGCCGCTGTCATGCCACTGAATGCCTCTGATCATGACCTCGCGCGAACCCTCCAACGCGGGCAGATCCTGTTGCTGGCGCAAGTCTGCCAACGGATCTTCAGTCACGCCCGGCAGTACTGAAAAATCAAGTTGGTACTGTTCATGCTGCTCTAGATCCAGCAACCACAACTGCTGCTCTGCCGGCGCGTTCGCTCCGACGCGGGTGTGCACATCCTCAATGTCTACGTAGCCGGATTCGGTTACATAGACCGGCATCTTGCCGCGCCGGCCGGCCTCGGCCTGGGCCTTTGTGGTAATCACCAGCAGGTGACGCCCATCGGGTGCCAGGCTGCTGTTGATCAATTGGTATTGCTGGCCCAGGTACCAGGGCTGTACCGCCACTTCGCTGCTCGCCTGGTGCAGTTGCTGCTCTTGTTGCTGCTGTGCTTCACGTTGCTGTTTGAGTTGGTTCAAAGTGGTGAACAGGCGCAGTTGGCGTTGCTGCATAAAGTCCTGGTCCGGCTCGGCAGCGGGATCATCCTGCATGCGCAAATCCGCAGCCAGCTGCTCGGCACCGCCGTCCAGACTGACGCTGTACCAGTTGTTGCCGCGTCGGTACATGGCCTGTCTGGCATCGCTGCTAAAGGCCAGCCCGCGCTCGATGTCACTGCTGATGGTCAATGCTCTGGTCTGTTCGTTGCGCAAGTCGCGCAGCCAGACATCACCCTGGCGCAGGTACAAGGCCTGTTCGCCGCTGGCAGCATACACCGCCGAATCGTCATTGATGTTCGCGCGGGCAGCCAACGCCAGACGTTCAGCTGCACTGTCACCACTGGGGCTGATCGCATAAACATCACGTAAGTTGCTGTCGTTGCGCTGCTGCTGGTAATAGATGACTTCACCGGACACCGACCACCATGCTCGCTCTACCGGATTGCCGATCCAGTCCGGATCGGCCATGACTTGTTCCAGCGTCAATGCGGTTTGTGCTGGTGCGGTCGAGGCAATCTGCGGCTGTGCTTGGGCCGGCGCCTGCGCGTGACTCGACAGTGGCGCTAGCAGCGCGCAGACCAGCAATGCCTGACCCGGCAAGGTCCAGGCCTCATACCGGGTTGTCAATGTGTGCCTGATGGTAGAACAGATGTGCATAGGATTATCCCGAAAAATGGTTGCTGTTGATCATTGTAAATTGCAAGCAGGCCGGCTGATGTGAACCAGACCAGGGGCAATTATACGGTGATCTGCCCGGGGCAAGTCAAAGCCCGGTCGCGGTCGCGGTTGTTGTACACAACGATCAGTCCGGGCTGTCGGTGTATACTTAATCACACACTGATCTGCGGGATAGATCATGCAAACCAGTTCCATTATCGCCATTAGTCTGGGGCTCATCGGCCTGCTGATGATCTGGCGCGGACTGCGACATCTCAGTCGGCACCGACGCATCGTGCGCGGCAGTAGCCTGTGTGTGCTGGGCCTGCTGCCGATTCTGGCCGGGATGTTGATCACCGTCATTGCGCTGGGCCTGCAAAGCTATCGCTTGCTGGATGGTGAGCAACTGGCAGCGACACTGGAGTTTCATCAAAAAGGTTCGCAAAGCTATCTGGTCAACTATCAGGCCGCAGACGGGGCCAGCGGCAGTTTTATCTTGGCGGGTGATGATTTTCGCATTGAAGCGCAATTCATCAAGTGGCAGCTATGGACCAGGTTACTCAATCTGAAGCCACATTACCGCCTGGAACGGCTCAGCGGGCGCTATCAGGCAACCGAGCAGGAGCTGAATTCGGATCGTTCCAGCATTGATCTGACACGCTACTACCAGCGCCCTGCCAGCAGCCTGCCGCACCCGGAGCTAGGCCGGCTGGCCCGGTATCTGCCAGCATGGCTGCCGTTGCTGGACGCGGAATATGGCTCGGCCACCTACATGCCGATGCGTGACGGCGAGCGTTATTCCATTATGGTGACCGCCAGCGGATTGATTGCCAGAAAATCATCCACACTATAACCCTATCGCAACAGGCCAGACCACGACATGCAATTCATAAATCAATCCATCTCAACGATGCGCGACTGGCTGCTGGCAGGCCGACGCGGCTGGATCACTTTAAGCCTGTTGCTGGTGCTGCTGACCATGGCAGTGCTGATGTTCTGGGCCAGCCGCGAACCGCAGCAAATGAGCACGCTGCAGATAATCGACGCGCAGATCAGCAGCGGCCAGCTGGATGCGCGCTCACGCAAGGTCAACGGCGTTGCCACCACCGCGACGCTGCTGCACATCATTGATACCTTGCTGCACAAACGTGGCGGTTATATCAGCAATGATCTGCTGCCGCCGTTCGTGTTGCTGGATAACCAACCGAGCTGGGAGTATGGCGTGCTGCTGCAGTCACGCGATCTGACGCGTGTGTTGCGCAATGACATCAGTCGCTCGCAAACCCAGTCCAGTGAAAATGCCCATCTGGCCGTGGCCGATCCGGCGCTGCACTTTGATCATGCCTCCTGGTGGCTGCCGACCACCGAGAGCCAATTCCGCAAGGCCGCGCGGGCGCTGTTGGAGTATCAAAACCAGTTACTGGATGAAAGCGATACACGCGCGCAGTTTTTCGCGCGCGCCGACAATCTGGAAGAATACCTGGCACAAGTAGAAAAACGTCTGGGTGACATCGGTCAGCAGCTCTCAGCGAGCATTGGGCAAAAGCGCCTGAACACTGACCTTAGCGGTGATGCCAGCGTCAGTGCGTCACCTGGTACCAGCCGCGAAGTCGCGGTGAAAACCCCGTGGTTGCAGATCGATAATGTGTTTTTTCAGGCGCGCGGGACCGCCTGGGCGTTGATTCATATCATGCACGCTTTGGAGCAGGACTTTGCCGATGTGCTGAACGACAAGAATGCCATGACCAGCTTCCAACAGATTATCCGCGAGCTGGAAGCTACGCAGCAGCCGATTCAGTCGCTGGTGATTCTCAACGGCGCACCGTTTGGCATGTTCCCGAACCATTCGCTGGCCATGGCCAATTACATCGCCCGCGCCAATGCCTCAGTCATTGATCTGAAACAGTTGCTCGACCAGGGTTGATGGCATGCTGACGCGGACGCGTGCCTGTTGCTCGGTGCGGACACGCCGAAACTGATGCTCTGGGCGATTCTAATGATGTTGCAAATCGATATTCACAGCAACTGGTTACCCTACCAGCAGCAGTTGCAATTGCGTCCTGTGGATCAGATTACCGGTATCGTCATCCACTGCACCGAGACCCCGGATCTGCAAACTGCACGAGCATTGGGCGAGCAAATCCACTACCCGCAATCTGCCACCGGCAACAGTGGTCATTACTACATCGACATCGATGGCAGCATCGAGCAGTATGTGCCGATCGAGCGGATCGCCCACCATGTGGCGGATCGCAATCACAACAGCATCGGCATCGAGTTGGTTAACGCCGGGCGCTATCCCGACTGGTTACACAGTCAATCACAACAAATGACGGCGGTCTACCCGGATGTACAGCTTGCCGCGCTGCGGCAACTGTTGCTCATGTTGCGGCAACAACTGCCTGCGCTGGAGTGGATTGCAGGTCATGAAGACCTGGATCGACGATTGGTCAATGCCAGCGATGACCCCCACATTAAAGTGCATAGAAAAAAAGATCCTGGCCCTATGTTCCCATGGAGCAGAGTATTGGATAACATGAATCTGCAGCGCATTGATTAATAGTTTAAGTCTATTGAATCATTTGAATTAATCAATTTGAATAATAATGTTGCGTTCCCTAAAATGGTACTCACACTGACTCACACGAACCATTTAAGGAGCAATCAGATGCAAATTGAAATTGGATTGAGCGATAAACAACGGGAACTCATTGCTGATGGTCTGGCGCATTTGCTGGCCGACAGCTACACCTTGTACATCAAGACGCACAACTATCACTGGAACGTCACCGGTCCGCAGTTCAAATCGCTGCATGAATTGTTCGAAGAGCATTACCTGGAGCTGGCCACAGCTGTGGACGAGATCGCCGAACGTATCCGTGCGCTGGGGCATTTTGCACCAGGTTCGTACAAGGAGTTCTCCAGGCTGACCGTCATCGAGGAAGAAGCTGGCCACCCGGCGGCCGATCTAATGGTTCGCAATCTGGTCACCAGCCATGAGCGCGTCGCCAAGACAGCGCGCCAAGCCTTCAAAAGTGCCGACGAAGCCGGCGATGAACCCACCTGCGACCTGCTCACGGTGCGCATGCAGTTTCATGAAAAAACCGCATGGATGCTGCGCAGTATGCTCGAAAGCTGAGCGTATCAGACACAAGCACAAAAAAACCCGGCATTGCCGGGTTTTTTTTATGTTCGATGCACGTGTGCCTAACGCCATTCAGAGGTTCCTTGGGTGCAAGCTAGTGTCAAGTCCGCACGGACCGGATTCAGATCTATATACGCCATGCAGGCAATCAAAGCCGCTTCATCCAAAAGCGCCTGAGACTTGAACCGGCCATACCAAGATCCAGGTTTACTTCGCACATCCACACAGCCCATGGGAGCGTGGTACGAATGAAAACACCAATGGATTGCTAAGACAATTCTTTCCGAAAGGAACGGATTTTAACGAAGTCAGTGCTTATCAGATCAAGCGTGCACAGCACTTAATGAACGGTAGGCCACGCAAAGTGATTGACTGGAAAACGCCTTACGAGGCAATGCAGGAATTATTGGGATAGGAACTTGAGACCGCCCTGTGCTTTGATGGGGAGTCATGTTCACTTTGTGCATTCTGTCAAAAACTCATTTCTATCGCTGTTAAGCGATCAGATTTCAACAAGTGCATGTTAACCCTAATTATATTTAGGGTTAACATGCACTTATTGACGGTGTATGCCTGGCAGCGTACACTCTTCGCACTGAGGACCACTGCTGTACAGACGGGAGCATGCGATGGATAAAATGCAAGCGATCAACGTGCTGACTGAACTTGATCGGCGAGGCGTCTATGTGCTGACGAAGGGCGACTTGGCAAAGGCATTTTCAGATGAGCGGGTCAAAACGCTTGAGAAATCCCTTCAGCGTCTGGTTGCTGACGGCATTCTCCAGCGTGTATCCAAAGGCATTTACGTCAATCCCGTTGCCAAGTCGAAAACTGGCAATGTGATCGAGGATATCGCCGCGGTGTTGCGGCGTGGCCACTTTACGTATCTGACCCTGGAGTCGATGCTATCCGAGTACGGAGTCATTTCGCAAGTTCCTGTACGCCGGATCACCCTGATGACGACCGGAGCTAGCGGCATCTACGATACGCAGTACGGCACGATCGAATTCACGCATACAAAACGTCGTCCAGCAGAAATTATCAAACGTACTATTACCGCCAAAGGCCGGCCACTGAGGCTGGCCACGAAAGAGGCTGCGGTGAAAGACTTGGTGCGTTCTGGCCGAAACGTCAACATGATGGATCTGAAGGAAATTCCCGGATGGACAAGCAAGACTTTAACGAGTTAGTCAATCTCGCCATGGATCAGCCCGGGCGGGCCGCGATGAAGCCTGTCGTTGAGAAGGAAATTCTTCATTACGACATTTTTCACGCGCTCGACAAGGCCGGATTGCTGACGGACTTGGTGTTCCAGGGTGGCTCTTCGTTGCGCCTTTGCCGGGGATCGAACCGATTCAGTGAGGATTTGGACTTTGCCGGCGGGAAGGACTTCACATCTCAAAAAATGCAGGCGATAAAATTGTGCATCGAGAAGCATATCGGTGAACGTTACGGCCTGCTCGTCGAGGTGAAGGAACCGGAGGAGATGACCATGCTGCCCGATTACGAGGGCGTGAAAGTGGATAAATGGCAGGTGAGCGTGGAGACAGCACCACGGCAGCGGGATCTGCCACGACAACGAATCAAGCTGGAGATTGCCAACATTCCGGCATATACGCGTGAACTGATGCCATTGAAGTTGAATTATGACTTTTTGATGGGATACGGCGCAGTGTTAGTGAATACAGAAACGCTGGACGAAATCATGGCCGACAAGTTGGTCGCGTTTCCGGCTTCGGTCAAGACTATTCGTTATCGGGACATTTGGGACTTGGCCTGGCTGGATCAGAAGGGGGCAAAGCTGAACCCTTCTCTTGTTGAGAAAAAGGTCGGTGACTATCGCATTGAAGGTTTTGCGCAGTTGCTCGACGATGCCATTGAGCGGTTGCCAGCGCTTGTCGCCGGCAAACCATTCACGCAGCAGATGCAGCGCTTTATCGATTCGGAGACCATCTTGACCACACTGGGCAAGCCCGGGTTCCTCGACTATCTGACAAAGACCGTCGGCGGCCTCCTTGGCAACTTGGCCGTACACTTCAAGAATGCCCCGGATGCCGCACCAGAACCTGCATACAAGCTGTAGCTGCGTATTTCGGTGAACGTGACCGCTGTGGTGAGCAACAATTACCTTGGCCGGTAGACGACAACAACAAGGATATAGGACACCCAAAGGATATAGGACACCCACACTCCATTGTGCTGGCAGATATGCCGAAAGGCTCACCGGTGCTCGGGGTTGGGTGCATCGAATCGGCAACCTGCTTCCCATTTGGAGCGTTGATTACCATGTGCCGGAATGCCACCGGCATCCTTGATCAGGCGTGCCATGTGGAGTAGATTCCAGGTCATGAAGGTGGTGTTACGGTTGGTGAAATCGTTCTCCGGGCCGCCTGAATTCTCATCCAGATAGGATGGCCCGGGACCGGCCTCGCCCAGCCAGGCGGCGTCGGCCTGGGGTGGGATCACATAACCCAGGTGCTGCAGTGAATACAGCACGTTCATGGCGCAGTGCTTGGCACCGTCTTCGTTGCCGGTGACCAGACAGCCACCGACCCGGCCATAATAGGCGTATTGCCCGGCAGCGTTGAGAATGCTGGAATTGGCATACAGTCGTTCAATCACCTGAGTGCAGACCGAGGACTTGTCGCCGAGCCAGATCGGTGTAGTGATGATGAGGATATCTGCAGCCATGACCTTGACTTGTATCGATGGCCAGTCGTCACGGTCCCAGCCATGTTCGGTCAT
>JAJFKZ010000041.1 GCA_021772955.1 Gammaproteobacteria bacterium
ACTGATTGCAGTTGCAGATCGTTCCCGGTACTGTTTCTGGTCAATGCCAGCAAGCGGTTGTTGGTATCATCCCAGTCCAGTGCCAGCACCGCGATGTTGGTATCCAGATCGATGCCGGGCAGTAGCGGATCTCCGCTGTCGCTGTCGAGCAGATGCAATTGTTGCACACTGCCAGCTAGCGCTGTGCCGACCACAAACACCGTGTTGTTGTTGCGTGCAGCCAGTGCTCCGGCCATGCCACAGCAATCGCTGATACCGGCCCCGATAAGGGTCAGTGTGCCTGTGGAGTCTGTGATGGCAAGGTGCTGGCTGTTGCTGGTGCGATCATGCACCAGCGCCAGCGGTTGTGCGATAACGGTGCCGGTCAGTAACAGGAACAGCACCATCGCGGCACAGCCGCGCTGGCAAAGCGGTAACGGTCTGAACATGACCGCGACCTATTCTGCGTTGACGAGTTGCTGCAGCGCGGGGGGGTGCGCCGAATCAGATTGCCGCAGCAAGTCTTGCAACATCAGTTCCATGCTGGACAGGCGTTGTTCCAGTTCATTGATACGCAGGTCGCGAGCTTCGACCTCCAGCAGCAATGCCTGGCTGGCGGCCAGTGCCACTGCTGCCATGTCCGAGGTGGCGATGTGTTCTGGATCAGTTCCGAGGCCAAACGCAGAATAGAAATCCTCAGCCATCGGACCCAGGTGGCGCTGTTGATCCGGTTGGTGGCGGTAGTTCCAGGTGCTGATGGGCAAGCGCTTGATTGCCTGCAGCATGGTCTGGTGATCGACTTGCAGAAAATGCTCCTTGCTGTCGCGGCGTGACAATTGGGCCAAGGTGCCTGAGAGAATCATGTCGCCGGAGTCGGCCAGCGTTAGCAAGGCGGTGTCGGCGGCGCTGTTTTCCACCAACATGACGGGTTGACCGGCGATGCCACGAGAGCGCACATGCAAGGTGGCATCGGCTTCCAGGCTGGTGCCGTTGGGTGAGCCGACACCGACCTGGCCTTCATTGTCGACGATCAGGCTGGCGTCCTGGGCACCGGGTTGCAGGCGAAACACAAGTTGGCTGCCATTGCTGATATCGCGGACAAAAAAGTTGGTTTCGTTGCCGGCGATATCCCAGATTTGTGTCCCAAAACCGGAGCTGCCGTCCTGATCCAGACGCATTGTGGGGGTATCACCGTCCACGATGTGCAACTCGACCACAGGATTCAGTGTGCCAAGTCCGAGATCGCCATCGTTTTCCAAGACCAGTGCATTGGCCGGCGCACCGGCTTCAAACTGCGCCACGAGACGGCCACTGGTGCTATCTTCGATGGCAAAGTAATTGCGACCGCCATTGCTGGTGTCGTTGGCAACCAGGCGCCAGTCGTTGGCAGGAAAGCTACCGGAATTACTGGTGTCATCGAAATGCATGCGCAGGTTGTTTTCCTGCAGCCTGATGGTATCGAAACCAAACGAAGGTGAATCAGGACAATCGTTGCCAACGCAGGCGCTTGGGCGAATAATACCATCAGTATTGGTGAGTACGACTCTGGGCTGAGGATCCGGTACCAGTACAGCAGCTTCGCCATCGTTTTGGCCTGCATCCATGACCGGCTGCAGCACCTCACCTTGTTGCACGCTGAAGCTGCCGCTGGCGCGCTGATCCTGTGCCAGCATGTCCAGTTCGTCAGTGTTGCCGCTGGCGCGTAGTTGCAGTCTTCGCTGCAGTTCGGCAGCGCTGAGCTGCGGAGTGAGCACCAGTTCGTAGGTGTAGCTGCCGTCTTGATCTGGAGCAGGCGCCTGGATCGTTGCATTGGGACCAAATTGCCAGGATTGTGTGTCGCTCGCACCGCTGATGACCAGGCTGGCGGCGGCATAGTCGCGATCAACCAGCAACTGCAAACCGCGACTACTGAAGTCCTCGCTGATTTCCAGCGCCATGCTTGCGCTGCTGACAAAAACAATAAGACAGCTGATGATGAATTTCATGATGGCTCTAACTCTGGTTATTTTTTTATAGTGACGATGAGCTGGCGATGGCCGCTCACATTATGTTGTTATAATTTTCACGTGAGTATAGATCAGTCTAAGCCTTTAGTCCATGGTCAGAGCCTTTTTCTGATCAAGGCCTGGTTGCGTTGCGCACACCTAGCCGGTCTGTGCTGGCTGCTGCCACTGGCCCATGCTTTTGCGCAATCGCCACCGTTTGTGTATGAGGTACAGGCCGCGATTGGCGGATTGACCAGCTACCGTCCCGCACCCGGTTTTGGCTCGGGTGTGGCGGTGGCCGATTTCGATGCCGATGGTGATGCCGACATCTTCCTGCCCACCGCGGCCGACAGCCCGAATGTGTTGTTGCGCAATAACGGTGATGGCAGCTTTGACGAGGTAGCGGCAGCCTATGGGCTGGGTGATCTCCGCCAGGCGCGCGCCGCGCTGTGGCTGGATTACGACAGTGACGGCGACCTGGACCTGTTTCTGGCCAGAGACTGTTTCAATGGTCACGGCAGTTGTGCACTGCCATCGCTGAGCCTGTATGAGCACACGGCCAGCGGCTTCATCGATATCTCCAACCAGGTCGGGCTGAACGCCACCATTGGCAGCATTGCCGAGAACTGGCATTCCGGCGGTTTGAGTGCCGGCGATATCAGTGGTGACGGCCTGCCCGACATTTATCATGCTCGCTGGCAGGCAACGGCCGAGCTGTATGTCAGTGATGGTCTGTTGCTGCGAGGCGATCAAGCTGGCTATCTGCTGGCCGGTAATCAGACCGGACTCGGCAAGGCGCAGGCCGGTCACTGGCAGGCACTGTTGCATGATTTTGATCAGGATGGTCAGCTGGATATCTTCGTCAATCGCGACTTTGTCAGCAACGAATTATGGCGCAATCAGCAGAATCTGAATTTCAGCAATGTCGCTGCTGCCGCCGGGGTCGATTCGGCCTGGAACGAGATGGGGTTAGCGGCCAGTGATTATGACAACGACGGTGATATTGACATCTTCGTCAGCAATATTCATGGCTGGGCCGATCCCGAACAAGGCCGCCGCAACCTGCTGTTACGCAACGACAGCAGCGCCGGGCAGATACTGTTCACCGACCAGGCCGAAAGCACCGGCGTGGCCGACAGTGATTGGGGCTGGGGCGCGACCTGGCTGGATGTTGACAACAACGCCGAGCAGGATTTGGCTGTGACCAATGGCTACTGTCAGCCCAAGCCTGATTATTGTGGCGAGGAGCATCGCATTGATCGCACGCGCATGTTCCAGCGTAACGCCGGCGGCACAGCGGCGGCGGTTCAATTCACCGAGGTGGGACAGCAGACCGGACTGGACGACACGCTGTTGGGTGCCACTCTGGTCAGCGCCGATTTCAATCTGGACGGCAGACAGGATTTACTGCAAACAGCGATGGACGAGGCTGGTAACGGCTATCTGCGCCTGCTGATCAATCAGCCGGTAACTGGAGCGGAGCCTCATCACTTCATCACCATCCGGCCACGGTCTGGTGAACACAATTCGCCAATACCCGGCGCTGTGGTGCGACTGGTCATGCTCGATGGCGGTGAGCAGAATCGCCTGATCACCGCTGGCACCAGTTGGATGGGCCAGGAACCCGCCGTGGCACACTTCGGCCTGGGCAACAGTACCGACATCGCTCGCATCGAAATCCGTTGGCCTGATGGTGGCCAGATCAGCACCTGGGGTGCTGTGCCAGTGGATCAGGTTCACGTGCTGTGCTGCCGTGACATGCTGATCGCGGAAAGCTTTGAATAACCGCACATGATGGGCATCCTGATTCAGTCGTGCTGATCATCCCCTATTATGCTTTCATACTGTTCGGTGTTTTGGTCGCACTGCTGTTTTTTGTGCTGTTTGTTCGCAGCAAGCAATCGATACAGCTGTATAGCGCATTATTGTGGACAGCTCCTTTTGGCTATGAGGCCTGGGTCATAAGTAGCTGCAGCGGAGAGTGCAACATACGAGTTGATTTGCTGATTGTATTTCCATTGGAATTGATCATGCTGAGTTGGCTATCAATTTTTGCCTGGAAGGAATTCAAACAACGCACAAAAAAAGTTCCTCGCAGTTGAGCGCGCCGGGTGCTATGTGGTGATTCTTATCCAGGATCAGTATTGTGCATACAATTTATAAGCGACGTGGCACCGCCCATGCGTACACAACTGAGGGTCTACTGCTGCAGCATGATCATGCCCAGCTGGCTTGTATCAGGATGTCAGGGGCGTAGCTATGGGATTGCTGCTTAACTGTGTGTGGCATAACAAGTGGCATTAAGGTAGCTGATCAGCGGTTGCATTAAAAAAATCAGTGTTGCGATTTTTTTGGTCCACGCCTGCGTAAGTGGGCTGGTAACAACAGCATGCCACTGATCATGATCAAAACCATGATGAGTGCAGCAGGCATGTTGAGGGCTGGAACGGGCTGGGGTATGGGTTCACCAACGGTAAATTCGAACACTACCGGGTCAAGGCCAGTCATGTCTGCAGGAAAGGATTCCTGCTCTGATATGCCTGCTGCACGCAAGGTGTACTCACCTTCCGGGAGAATCCCCATGCTAAACGTCAATGAAGGTCCCTCCGGTGGAAGGGGGCATACATCACCAAACGACACTGAATAAAAAAAATCAATGTCGAAATCATTCACACGTAATTCATAGGGTAAGCCGTCTATATTGTCCACAGGCTGCGCAGGACAGCCTGAAAAAGTTGCAAAGAAACTAGTAGGCTGGTTTGTCGTCGGTAGTTCCGGAATGGTACGCAAGTTCCACTGTGCCTGTGCAACGCCCCCGAGCAGCAGATACAAGACAGTTAGCAAGATGACGAACATGGCTTTCATTGAGGTTGAACCCTATTTTTTATCTGAGTGTTGATAGTATTACAAAATGAAAGCAACTACAAACTTGGAGCCGCTCTCGCAAACTCAATGGCTATACCGGATCAATGCTTGCTCGTCGACACAAGGCACAGTGTTGCTTGTGTGTTAGTAACAGTTACCAGTCAGAACCTGCCGCCGTTTGATTGCCCCATTGATCGAGTTTGGGCAGCGGCAGTGGTATCATGATTTGATGGCTCGCATCAGGATGTCAGGAGATTTGTAATGGGATTACTGGTTGACGGCGTATGGCACGATCAGTGGTATGACACGGACAAGACCGGCGGTCGTTTCCAGCGCCAGGACAGTGCGTTTCGCAACTGGGTGACTAGCGATGGCAGCCCCGGGCCATCAGGCAAGGGTGGCTTCAAGGCCGAGCCTGGACGTTACCACCTTTATGTGGCGCTGGCCTGCCCGTGGTGTCATCGGGTGATGATCATGCGCCGTCTGAAGAAACTGGGTAAGCTGATCAGCGTGTCAATCGTCAACAGCTACATGGGTGAACAGGGCTGGAGCTTTGCTCCCGGCCGCGGAGTAGTCGAGGACATCATCCACAATGCCGATTACCTGCATCAGGTGTACACCGCCGCCAAGCCGGATTACTCTGGTCGTGTGGTGGTGCCGGTGCTGTGGGATCGGCAGACCGAGAGCATCGTCAGCAACGAGTCATCCGAGATCATGCGCATGTTCAATTCGGCGTTTGATGGTGTTGGCGCTGCTGCGGGTGACTACTATCCACAAGCCTTGCGTGAACAGATTAACGAACTCAATGAAGTGGTTTATCAGCGCGTCAACAACGGCGTGTACCAGGCCGGTTTTGCCACTGCGCAACAGGCCTATGAGGAAGCTGTGTTGCCGCTGTTTGAAACGCTGGACATGCTGGAACAGCGCTTGTCCGAACAGCGTTACCTGCTTGGCACCACGCTCACCGAGACCGATTGGCGGCTATTTGTGACGCTGGTCAGGTTTGACTCGGTTTACGTCGGACATTTCAAATGCAATGTTCGTCGCATCGAGGATTATCCCAATCTTTCCAATTACTTGCGCGATCTGTATCAGGTTCCGGGAGTTGCTGAGACGGTGGATCTGGTGTCCTGCAAGGAGCATTACTACGGCAGCCACAAGACCATCAATCCGACCGGCGTGGTGCCGGTAGGTCCGGCGCTGGATCTGGCCCGACCGCATGATCGAAATCGTTTCAGCTGACGCCTGACCGCTCCAGCCCGGCCGGATTGACCGACCATATGCCTGCCTGGTTGGTTGCAGCAGCCGAGCTCTTGTCATTCGCTTGAGACTTTGCCCAAGCTCAGTCTGCTGCTGGTTTGACCACCGCGCGACCAGAAGGCCAGCGCGGATCGCTGGCGGCACTTACCTGGTTGTCAGCGTATTTCCATAACACGCCGTGCATATTGCCCCAGGTACTGTCACGAGCCTCCACGGTATGTCCCATCGCCTGCAGCTGACTGATCAGTTCCGGGCTGAAGGCGTCCGGCTCGATGCTGATCAGATCCGGCCGGTACTGATGATGAAAGCGTGGCAGTGAGACCCAGCTTTGTGGCTCATTGCCGGCGATCATGTCCAGTATGCCCAGCAACACCATGGTGATGATGCGGCTACCACCGGGGGTGCCCAGGGCGGCCTGTCGATCATCGCCAAACACAAAGCTTGGAGTCATGCTGGACAGCATACGCTTGCCTGGCGCAATGGCATTGGCAGTAAAGCCAAGCAGACCAAAAGCATTGGGAGCACCGGGCTTGGCGGAAAAATCATCCATCTCATTGTTGAGCAAAAAGCCGGTGTCAGGAGCCATGAATGCAGACCCGTAAGGCAGATTCACAGTCAAGGTGGCAGCGACCATGTTGCCGTCTTTGTCCAGCACTGAAAAATGCGTGGTGTCCATGCCTTTGGGGGAATCCTGAAAACCGGCCAATGCGTCACTGTCGGTGGCTCGATCGAGGCGAATTGAAGCGCGCAGCCCGGCTGCGTAATCGCGGCTGATGAGCTGCCGGATCGGCATATCGACAAACTCCGGATCACCCAGATAAATGCCACGGTCGCGATAGGCGCGGCGCATGGCTTCGGTGAGCAGGTGCACCTGGACTGTGCGGTCCATGGAGCCAATAGAATAGGGCTCAATAATGTTCAGAATTTCTGCCAGGGCCACGCCACCGGAAGATGGCGGCGGAGCGGTAACGATTTGCCGACCCTGATAACTGAAGCTGATTGGAACCCGTTCCTTGATGGCATAGGCGGCCAGATCTGCCTCGGTCCAGATGCCACCGGCAGCGCGCACGCCAGCCACCAGATGTTGGGCAAACTCGCCCCGGTAAAAGGCGTCACGCCCTTGTGTTGCTACCATCTGCAAGGTGCGCGCCAGATCGGGCTGTTTGATCATCGTGCCCAGTTCCGGAACCTCACCGGCAACCAGCAGCGTCTTGCTGGCGGCTGGCCAGCGGCGTATGACTTCTGCCCGATAGCGCATCAGTGCGTGGTACTTCTCATCCACCGGAAAGCCCTGCGTGGCCAGGCGTATGGCTGGCTGCAGATTCCTGGCCAGGGTCAGCTGGCCGTATTTTTCTGCGATATGCGCGATTGCGGCGATGTGTCCGGGTATGCCGGCCGCCAGGGGACCGTTAACGGCGAGTTCGCGGTTGACCTCACCATTCGCATCCAGAAACATATCGGCGGTCGCTGCCAGCGGTGCAACTTCCCGGCCATCGACCATCACGCGCAGCTTATCACTGGCTCTGTGCAGCAGCCAGAAACCGCCACCGCCAAGCCCGGAGCTGGCCGGTTCAACTACTGCCAGCGCAGCACTGATTGCTACCGCAGCATCAAAGGCATTGCCACCGGCCGCCATGATTTCCTGACCGGCTTCGGTGGCCAGATAATGTGCTGATGCGACAGCGGCCTGGCCGGGACCAGTGTCGGTGCCAACTGGCTGGGCCTGGGTGCTGCCCAGACCAGCCAGCAGCAACATGGCTACAGCCAGACTGACTGACGCTGCATGCAACAGATTTTTCATAAAATTGACTCCATGAAAGGTCATGCCACGGCATTGCTACGCTGCAGTGGACTAAGATGGAAAAACGTTACTGAAAGTGGGCTTGCAGAGCAAGCTTGACTTCGGGGTGGACGAAATTGGACACATCACCGCCGAGTCTGGCGACCTCTTTGACCAGTGAAGACGAGATAAAGCTGTATTCGATATCCGGGGTCAGAAACACGGTTTCAACTTCGGCGATAAGCTGTCGGTTCATGCTCGCCAGCTGGAACTCGTACTCAAAATCCGACACTGCGCGCAGGCCGCGCAGCAAAACCCCGGCACCTTGTTGTTCGACAAAGCTGGCCAATAGACAATCAAAGCCAACAACTTCCACATTGTGCAGTCCGCTGAGCACGGTTCGACACAGATCAATGCGTTTTTGCAATGACAGCGAGGGCAGCTTGTGCGGGCTTTCGGCAATCGCCACGATCAGTCTGTCGTAGAGCAAGGATGCGCGGGCGACCAGATCAGCATGGCCGTTGGTGACCGGATCAAACGTACCCGGATACACAGCCGTACGGTAATCTGGCTGAGCGGCTTTGGCGTTGATGTCTGTCACGGTATGCACCGGGTCATTATACCTGTGCCGAGCGATTTAGCTGCAGGTCAATGCGGGAATTAAAAAAGGCGGTCGCGAAGACCGCCAATGAGGGGTTAGAGTCAGAGGTTGAGCCATTAGAATGTAACGACTCGAGCACATAGACCATGAGCACTGACAGATGCTTTCACTGATTTGTCATTTTTTTATATTGCAGCAACATGATCTTGGCGTCACCGATGGTTTTTTGCTTCAATGCCAGCCACAGCGACGGATCAAGGCTGAGTTCGGAACGGGCAGGTAACTCTATGTACACCAATGCCTTATCTGCCAGCCAGGCGCCGGTAACCAGTTGCTGCAGCACTTGCGTTTGCAGATGTGACTGCCAGGGGGGGTCCACGAACACCAGATCAAAACCGGTGGCTGGACTTGTCTGCGGCTGGCTGCCGTGACCCGCTGTCAGCCAGTGCAATGCATCGGCCTGCACGACCTGCATGTTTTGCGCCTGCAATAGCTGCTGATGTTCGCGCAATTGCATGACCACGGGGGCAGCTTGATCAATCAACAGTGCGCTGGCAGCACCTCTTGATAACGCCTCGAAACCCAGTGCGCCGCTACCGGCGAACAAGTCCAGACAATGCCAGCCGGGCAGCTGCGCCTGCAGCCAATTGAACAGGGTTTCGCGCACGCGGTCGGAGCTCGGTCGCAAACCGTGTGCTGATAGTACCTGCAGTTTTCTACCGCGCCATTGGCCGGCGATGATGCGCACCTGGCCTGGTGATCTGGCTCCAGTGGGCTTATGTCTGGGGCTTTTGCTCATAGTGACTTTGATCTGTCGTGATTGCACACATATAGTAAACGTTATTCACGAGTAGCTTCTCATGTTCAAATTTTTTCGCCGTAAAACCGCCGAAACCACAGACCACCAGCGAGCGCTGACGCAACGTCTGGCTGCCAGCCAGGACAATCTTGGCCGCAACTTGCGGGATTTGTTGCACCAGGCCGAACGTATTGATGATGCGTTGCTGGAAGATCTGGAAGCGGTGATGCTGGGTGCCGATCTCGGCGTGACTACCACCGAACGCATCATGCAGGCTTTGCAAAAGGCGATTGCCAGCAAGCTGATCGAGGCCCCGGCAGCCATCCTGCCGGCCATTCAGGCCGAGCTGTTCGATATTCTCGAACCTTGTGAATATTACCTGGATCTGGAATTGGAGCAGAGTAAGCGGCCGTTCGTGATTTTGGTGGTCGGTGTCAATGGCGCCGGTAAAACCACCACCATCGGCAAGCTTGCGCGCCGTCTCAAGGACGAAGGTTTGCAAGTCATGCTGGCTGCGGGTGACACCTTCCGCGCGGCTGCGGTCGAACAATTGCAGGCCTGGGGCGCACGCAATGCTGTGCCGGTCATTGCCCAACAAACCGGTGCTGATCCGGCAGCAGTCATTTTTGATGCCATGCAGTCGGCGGTGGCGAAAAACATTGACGTGCTGATTGCCGATACTGCCGGACGTCTTCACACCCAGGACAACCTGATGGCTGAATTGCAAAAGGTGCGTCGGGTGATCCAGCGCCAGAACGCCAGCGCTCCGCACGAAGTGATGCTGGTGGTAGACGCCTCGACCGGCCAAAATGCCCTGAACCAGGCACGCCAGTTCAATCAGGCTGTGGAACTCACCGGCATCACCATAACCAAGCTGGATGGGACTGCTCGCGGCGGCGTGCTGTTCGCCATTGCCAATGAGCTGCGCATACCAATACGCTTTGTCGGTGTCGGTGAGCAGCTCGACGACCTGCGCAGCTTCGATGCCACCAGTTTTATCAATGCCATCCTGCCGCTCGAATAAGACCTTTGCCGAGCGCCTGCTGAACTGGTGGGACCAGCACGGTCGGCATGACTTGCCTTGGCAGCAGTCCCGCAGTGCGTACCGTATCTGGGTCGCGGAAATCATGCTGCAACAGACCCAGGTGGCTACGGTACTGCACTATTACCAGCTGTTTCTACAGCGTTTTCCGGATTTGCAAACGCTGGCTTGCTGCGATGTGGATGCGGTCATGTCGGCATGGTCGGGGCTGGGTTATTACCGCCGTGCCGTCAACCTGCAGCGCACAGCACAACTGTGCCTGCAACAGCACGCCGGCAAATTGCCGGACACTGCCGAACAACTGCTGCAGCTGCCGGGCATCGGTCGCTCGACCGCCAATGCCATCATCAGTCAGAGCCAGGATGCGGTGCTGCCCATCCTCGACGGCAATCTCAAGCGTGTGCTGGCGCGCCATGCCGGCATACCTGGCTGGCCAGGTGACAAGCAAGTGGAACAGGCATTGTGGCAGGCGGCCATAGAGCGATTGCCCGCACAGCGCGGCGCCGACTACAGCCAGGCTTGCATGGACCTTGGCGCCAGCCTGTGTTCCCGCCACAAGCCCGCCTGTAATGACTGTCCGGTTGCGACAGATTGCCGTGCATGTGCTGAGCAGATCCAGACCCAACTACCAGGCAGAAAACCACGCCAGCCCAAGACCGTGCGCCAGATGCAATTGCTGGTGCACAGACAAGCAGATCAGGTGCTGTTGGAAAAGCGTCCGGCTACTGGCATCTGGGCCAGTATGTGGTGCCTGCCAGAGGGTCTGCAGCAGCCCGAGACCGGTGCTGTGCTGATGCAGTTCAGCCATGAGCTCAGCCACGTTTCTCTGCGCATCAAGGCGGTGCAGATGCCGTATACAGCACCGCACATGGTGCGTGAAGGTCAGTTACAATGGTATGCGCGCGAGGAGGCATTGCGGCTGGGGCTGCCCAAGCCGGTGCGTGATATCCTGCAGCAACTGCCTGTCCATCACTAACCCGCATGTTTCATGAAGGCGGACAGTTACTGGTCATAAGTTTACGAATAAACAAGGTGATAGCAATGAATTTATACGTTGTGGAGTGGTTAAGATTTGTCCTGTTCGAGTTCAGGCCAAATCTGGCGTTGCACTTCGAACGATCCCCCTTGAAGCATAGCTGCGGCTATGCTTCTGCGGGCGATCGTCCAACCTGCTTAGCCAGCTTCGCCCTGCTCCTCGTACCCTTCATGAAATATACGGGCTAACTCACAGCCAACAGCTTACAGATCATGACTGAAACCGTTCACTGTATCGTTTTGAACAAAGAGGCCGAAGCTCTGCCGCGGCCACCATGGCCAGGTGAATTGGGGCAGCGCATTTTTGCGCAGGTATCCAAACCTGCCTGGCAACAGTGGCTTGCCCATCAGACCATGCTCATCAACGAAAACCGCTTGTCGCCGCTGGATCCCGAGCACCGCAAGTTTCTGGAAGGCGAAATGGAGAAGTTCTTTTTTCAAGGTGGTGCCGAAAAGCCCACTGGCTATCGTCCCCCCGAACAGGCATAACCCAGCCTTATTCGGCCAGCAATCTGCGCCGCTGCCAGTCCAGTCTGTCCAGCGCCAAATCAACATCGTCACGGTGCGTGGCCAGTGCCATGATCGCCAGACGAATGACAAACTGCTGCTGCAGTCGGGTTGAGGTCATGAACACCTCGCCTTCGGCCTGCACAGCGTCGAGCAGAAGTCGATTGAAGACCTCGGCGTCGCCGGTTGGCGGCAGCGCCCGGAAACCGACGATCGACAGGTCTGGCTCATTCACCGTGCTAAACCCCGGCATTTGCTGCAGTCGTTCCCAGGCATATCGAGCCAGCAGCAGTTTTTCTTCCAGCGCCGCCCGAAACGCCGCCAGCCCATGCAATTGCAGTGGCAGCCACAATCGCAAGCCGCGAAAATGTCGACTCAGCTCCAGTGACAGCTGATGCGCATCCAGATCGACACCTTCGGCCAACAGACTGGCATCGGCCATGTACTCGCCGCTGGCGCTGAGCGCCTCGGCCAGGCTGTTGCCATGCCGAACCAGCACTGCACCGCTGCCGAAGGGTATGAACAGTCCCTTGTGCGGATCCACAATCAGCGAGTCACTGTGTTGTATGCCGGCCAATCTTTGTTTGCCGCTGGCACATAGCGCAAATGCCGCACCATAGGCGCCATCCACGTGCAGCCATAGCTGCTCGGCGTTGGCGATCGTGGCCAGGTCAGTGAGTGGATCGATGGCGCCAATATCCGTGCTGCCGGCATTGGCGATAATCAGCCACGGCTGTAAACCGGCTTGACGATCAGACGCAATCTGATCTTGCAGACTGTCTGCATTCATACGATAGCCGTCATCCATGGCGATCTGCCGTTGCACGCAGGTTTTCAGCCCCAGCACATGCAGGGCCTTGGCGATACAGTGATGCGCCTGACTGGTCAGGTACACGACCTGATGCTGAATATCGGCCGGCTCGATGTTGAACTTTTCGCGGGCACAGACTAGTGCCGTCAGGTTGGCAATGCTGCCGCCTGAAGTCAGATCACCACGCGCCCCACCGGGATAGCCGAACTCGGCCGCCAGCCAGTCCAGCAAGTCGCGTTCCATCTGTGCAGCTGCCGGTGCTGCGAAACGCGCACCGGTATAGCGATTGGTGACGGCGGCCAGATAATCACCGAGCGCAGCGGCATACATACCACTGCCAGGAATGAATCCAAACAAACGACCGCTGCCATGGCGCAAGCCGTCATCCGCCAGACTTGCCTGCAGCTGCGTAAATACTCGCTCGGAGATGTGTCCATGTTCAGTAAAGGGCAGGCTGGACAAATTCTCGGCGCGCGGACGAACCTGTCCGGGGGCGTGTTGCAGTTGAGTCAGATACGCCTCGCTCAGCGTGCGGGCATGGTCAAACCAGATGTTGCGCTGCGCTGCGTCGGCCTGCAGACAATGTGACTGTGACTGCAGCTGCTGCAGCTGTTTGCGCAGTGAGTCGATCGGTTTATGCATGGCCGTGGCAGCACATCAGTCGATGCTGTCTTGAGCATGGGGCACACCCGGGTCGGCTGATCTGCAGCAGTGCGCATTGCGGCCAGTTGCCTTGGCAGACAAGGCAATGTTTGGCGTAGCACTGATCAAGGGTATAATTCATCAACAACTTTGTCTTCAACTATCCTGTCGGGGTTTTCACATGCAAGCACACATCACCTTGTTTTATGCCAGCCTGCTTGGCATCTTGTTTGTTTACCTATCTTACAACGTGGTCAGATACCGACAGCGCGAAAGAGTGGATGTCGGCATGGGTGAAAGTCAGGGCCTGACCCGTGCGGTGCGTACGCATGGCAATTTTGCCGAGTACGTGCCGATTGGTCTGGTGCTGATGCTGGCGTTGGAAAACATGCTGGCTACGGATTTGTTTGTGCATCTTATCGGCAGCCTGTTGCTGCTGGGCAGGATTCTGCATGCCTATGGCTTTCCGCGCAAAATCGGCCCCAGTTTCGGACGTGTTGCCGGTACCGCACTGACTTGGGCAGCACTTGTCATCGGCAGTATCTGCGGGCTGTATTTTACCGTGATTGCCGGTTTGCTGCGTTGATCAGTCAGGCAGATCTAGCCCGCATGTTTCATGAAAGCGGACAGTTACTGATCCTATTTCAGGGATAAACAAGGCGATAGCAGTAAAATTATACATAGCGGAGTGGATGCGGATTGTCCTGTTCGAGTTCAGGCCAAATCTGGCGTTGCATCTCGAACGATCGCCCTTGAAGCATAGCTACGGGCGAGTGGGCCACGCGAGTAGTTCGGTGACACTCAGCCGTCGCACAAGCGCCGTGGACAAGGCGCGCGAGCGCAGGACTGGCCGTAGTCAATTCAAGCGAGTGCAACGCAGTCCACGGCGCTTGTGCGGCGGCCCACCAGGAGCCAATGTGCCAGTGCGACTCGGCGTT
>JAJFKZ010000042.1 GCA_021772955.1 Gammaproteobacteria bacterium
GCATCAACAATGTCCTGACCGTTGTTGAATCCAACCGTGTTCACTTCCCAGCAGAAGTTGTTACCAACTACTTCTGGTGGTGGTGCCGGTGACGGCTCAACATCGCCAGGTGCGGTGCCACTTTCCTGCTCGTTACGATCCCAGATGCGCACTTCGATCGGCTCACAAGCGGTTCCGGTATCGGCATTCCACTGTGCAGTGAACGGCGCGATAGCGGGTGCTGGCAGCTGGTCGAAGGTGTGGAAACGCTTGGTCGGATGGGTTGCTACCCACTCGGTCAGCGCATTGCTGCTGTTTTCAACAGCATACTGGTTCATGATCTGGTTGGTCATGAACACTGCAGTCACAGCCTGCGGGGCAAACGCCCAGTCATCAGAGACAACCACTGGCGCACCAGCACCGGTGGACAGCACACTGTAGCTGGTGCTCGGCAATACATCGCTCAGGTCAGGCTGCGGAGAAGCTGGCTCTTCGTGCAATGAGACAGGATCCAGAGCACCAGGAACGTAGAAACCGTCCAGTGCCGTGGCGTTATAGCCCATTGCGCGACCATTGGCGATGTTGACGATGGCGCCATCACCGAACAGACCACCACTTGGAGGTGCCATGTCGGTCTGTGCATCGGCCACCCAGTACGGGTTCGGACCCGGGTTACGCCATGCGTCCACCAACTGCTGACAATCGGCCGGAGTCGGGTTGCCGTTGGCATCGTCAGGACCGGTGTGGGTTGCTGCAGACAGGCTGCCTTCAACAGCATTGGTCAGCGTGCCCATTTCGATCATTTCGATGTAACCTTCACGGGTACGATCTACACCACTGGTCGGGCCGGCTCCGCCAACCACATCGTTGAACAGGAAGGTGCTGAATTCAGAACCAGGCGCGCCAGCACTGCTGCCGGGGTTGGTACCGTTGTTGAAGAAGTATGGTGCAGTACAGCTGTTGTCTCCGGTCGTGAAACCTGCGGCGCCACTGGCGAATTCGGTGATACTGGCAGTCCATACATCAAACGGTGACATGTACAGGTTGAAATCTCGCACTTCGCGGCTGTTCATGCCGTCGATGAAACGTACCTTCACCGCCTTGCCGTCTTCTGTCGTGTTAACGATAGAAATCAGCGTAGCGTTGTCGTTACGGGTTGTGTAATAAGGATAGACTAGTACCTGACCGGTACCGTCCGGATTGATATGTACCGCGTTGGATACGCTGACAATACCGGCAATACCGGTAAGACCAGCCAACACTGCGGTTGTTAAGGTCTTTTTGTTCATGGAACACTCCATAGTTGTTTAACGGGCAAAAATACGGTCGAATCACGCAGCTCGCGGGCTACAAGCCACGCACAGCGATCCGACTAGCGAGAATGTTACGTTATATTAACGCCGAAAGCAAGCGCAAATTAGCACCGCGCGTCACTATTTTCAGCAGAATCGGCAGCACCATCCGTTTTTGGCGCGACAGTGCCAGATTCAGGGCTTGACGTAGTACCACTGGCCATCCACCAGCAGCCATTCGTCCTGCACCTGGCTGGATACCGCCATACTGTCTGCGCCACGCAGTTGACCGACCACCTTGGCGTCAATGTCGAAGGTGGCGATGCACAAGGACTCGGATTGACACTGAACCGAGCGGAACGTTGCCGACTGCCAGCGTACCGGCGATTTGCGCAAGGACACAGAGTAGATGTCAATCGGCGTGGTGGCGCGGTAGCCCGGCGTCAGATACTGGTAGGCGTCCATGTACTGCTTCTGCAAAATCAGCTCCCAGCGCTGCTTGGCGCGCTGCTCGACAATCTTCTCGGCACTGCCGGCAGCAGGCTTTGCAGGCTGCTGGCTGCAGGCGGTCAGCAGCAATCCTGCGACTAGCATCAGCAGGACTGGAATGGCTTTCATTATGTTCATTTCGGTAAACGATCCGTTGTTATGGTGGTGAATGAAAAAGGCTGCATTACTACAGCAGTTGCCGCCCCTGTTGGGGCAGCATCGCCTATCGGCAGGTCAGACCAGGACGCTATGACAAAAATCAGGCCGCACAGTTCACTACTGCGCTCCATCCCGCTCTGACTCCTGACTCTGCGCGGCATTGACATTGATGTCGACTTTTCGAGGTATGCCCTCATTGGGCATCAGTAAAGGGCGCTCCAAAGGCTCCAGGCCGCGGAACTTGCGACTGAACTCATCCGAAACACTTTGTAGATCATCAATGGACTCAACCACGGTTGGCTTGATGATGATGACGATTTCACTGCGGATGCTGGAAAGCGTGGTGGATTCAAACGCACGCCCCAGCAGCGGGATGCGCCGCAGAAACGGTATGCCGCTTTCGGTTTCTGACATGGAATCACGAATCAGACCACCAAGAATGATGCTCTGGCCGGACTGCACCGCCACATTGGTGGTCAGCGTGTTGGTGTTGATGTCCGGGTTGCCGCCTCCGGTGGGACGTGCTCCCGGAGAACTGACTTCCTGAGTGAGCTCCAGATAAACCAGCCCACCGGGGTTGACCCGCGGTGTGACCGTTAACGTAGTACCGGTCTGCACGAACTGGGTGCTGGCGATGGTGCCGGTGCCACCGACGCCGCCAATGCCGTTGAAGCTGGTGTTGGCGATGGCCACCTGGGTACCGACATTGATCGAGGATTCGGTATTATTGCGCACCAGCAGTGTCGGCGAGGAGATCGTGCGCGCGTCACTGACCGACTCGAGGGCATTGATGGTGGCGCTGAAAAAATCACCGAATGCATTCAGCGGATTGCTGACATAGGTGAGCAGGGTGTTGCTGCCATCAAAACCTGCTGAGCGCGAGATAAATCCTGGCGCATTCAGCGATGTGCCATCGCCGCCGACCGTGCCGACCGTGCCGCCGGTGTCGCCATCTCCACCATCGCCAACGTTCACGCCATCGGCATTGGGATCGAAGTTGGACAGGAAGTAGTTCACGCCATATTCGAGATTTTCATTCAGCGTCACCTCCACCACGTGCGCCTCGATCAGTACCTGCAAGGGTTCGATATCCAAGTTTTCAATGGCATTGAGGATGCCGCCGTACTGACTGGGCGTGGCCTGGATCAGCAACGAGTTGGTTTCCTCAACGGCTGTGATGCGCACATTTTCGTTGTCGCCGATGACCGCCCCCTGGCGGCTGTCTTCGCCGATGTTGTCGTTGCGTGCGGCAGACTGTCCGCGAGAAGTCAGCTCTGCTTCCTGATTCACCGACGACAGCGACACCGGCTCCAGCCCCGGGCCGATCGAACCGGCGGTCAGATTGTTGCGGTCACCGTTGCTTTGGCCCTGGCTACGAGCGCCGCCGAAAATATCCAGCAAGTAATCGGCAAGCACACCGGCTTCCAGGTTTTCGACCCGATACACGTACAGCCGGTTGGAGGCGCCGGCCTGGCCACGATCAAGCCGTTGAATCCAGGTCTCGGCCTGGTTCAGGTACTCCTGCTGCGGGGTAATCACCATGATTGCATTCAGGCGTTCGATGGGGATGAAGCGGAACATGCCTGCCAGTGGTGTATCCGCGCCATCGCCGAACACGGCTTCCAGCTCGGAGATCACATCCGGCGCCTCAACCAGTTCCAGCCGGAAAATACCCACCGACATGCCCTTGAGCCAATCCACATCAAAGATGTTTATGGTGCGCAGGTAATTCTCCAGTTCGGCCCTGGTGCCGGCCAGCACCATCAGACTGCGGGCATTGTCAGCACTGACGATCGCGCCTTCACGAATGTAGGGCTCCAGAATAATCTGCATCTGCGCCGGCGCGATATACTGCAACGGCACCGCCAGCACTTCAAAGCCCTTGACGCTGGCAGCCCGGGCCAGCCGTGGCGACAGATTGCCGGGAATAGCCTGATTCACCGGCAACACTTGGTATTGGCCATCCTTGTAGACCATCGCGGCATTGTTCCAGCGCAACAGCATTTCCAGGATTGGCATGATCTGCTCACGATTCACCGGCTTGGCGGTGGCAAAGGTCACCTCACCGCTGACACCGGGCGCAATCACGTAGTTTTCGCCCAGCATTTCGCCCAGCACTGCGCGCACCACTTCTTGCACCGGCAGCGCTTCAAAATTGAAACTGATCTCGCCATCCGCGGCCAGCACCTGGCGCGGCTTGCTGCGTGCCACCGCCTCGTCGATAAAGCTGCCGCTGCCGGGAATCTTTTCCACTTTCGGAATCGCCGCGTCGCTGCCGGACGTTCCGGACTCGTCTGTTTCCGGTTGCGACGGTACTTGTATGCGCTCGCGGGCAGCGGTGTAAGTCTCGCTGGACTTGGCTCTGGTGTCCTTGGCCTGCTGGCCAACACAGCCAGCGATCAACACCATCACACAGGCCATGATGGTTGTCGAGATTACCTGCTTGAGCTTATTGTCAGTCATTATTGATCATTTCCATTTTCTGCTTGCTTGGCACGCTCTGCTCTCAATTGCGCTCGTCGTTCGGCAATACGACGCCTGATTTCGGCGGCAGTCTGTTCTCGCTGTGCCGCTGCATCCCGGGCATTGCTGGTGACACCGGCTGCAGATTGCTGCTGATTGGCAGCCGGTGCAATACTCGCCGTAACGGGCGCCTGCAGCCCCTTGGTGTTGACCTTCAGCTCCAGCTCGGCGGATTCTTCACCAGCGGCGAAACTGACCATGCGCTCGCTGATGCTATCCAGCCGCCAGACCGCCTGCTCACCTTCCAGCGACATGCCTTCATGCAGCACCAGGGTTTTTTTACTCTTGTTGTCGGCGACCATGGCGATACGCTTCTCGGGCGTGATGATAATGCCTGCCAGTCTGGCGTCAAGTGCCTGGGTTTCGGTTGCCTGTTGCTCCTGCTCGGCGGCGGCCAACTGCGCAGCGGCTTCTGCATCAATGATTTCCGGCAGCGCGCGATCGGCAAAAAACAAAGGCTGCTGCAAGATCGCGTTGGTGTAGGTTTCAGTAACTCGATCGTTAAAACTGACTGTCTTGAGATCCTTGATCTTGCTGCCATTGGCAGCATCATCCGACGCATCCAGGCGCAGCTCAGACGCATGGCCAAACAAGATTGCGACGAGGCCGGTAACCACCAGCAAGACCAGACACACAATGCCCAGCAATGCGGTCAGACCTGTCCAGAAACTGCTTTTCATGATTGCTCGGCGGGTGCGCGCGCACCGGCCAGATAACCGTACATTTCAAAACGAATATCCAGTTCGGCGGTATTCTGGTTGCGCAACTCGCGGCCTGGTACCGGCACGTAACGCTGGTAAATATTCAGCCCGTCCACCAGCACCAACGGCGAGCTTGAGCTCAAGGTGTGCATGGACTTGACAAAGTCTCCCAGGTTACAGCGCATGCGCACTTCTACTTTGACTTTTTCAAATTGCTCCACTTCTCGCGGTCTGACATTGCGATTGCTGATCACCTGACAACCGGCTTCGTGATCGGCCTGGGTGGCAATAATCTGTTTCAGTCGCTGGGTCATATCGGCAGCGGCCACATCAAAATTGCCACCCCGCAGAAACAGATCATCGTTGCGGTCTTCACTGTTCAGGCGTTGCAAACTGGCTTCAATGTCAGCGCGTCTGGCCACCACCCCGGCAAAACGCTGAACCTCGGTGCTCAGGCGACTGATCTCGTCGCCAAGCGTTATGTGGCGCATGACAAACCAGTGGAAGAACAGCAAATAGATCAGCACCAGCAGCAGGGCTGTCAGGCCGATCGCCAGCGGCTTGGATTGTTCGCGATCAGGCAGCAGCTGCATCGTTGCTCTCGTTCATCTCAGTTGCATCATTATCGCGGCTGTCGCGCTCGGCTGCAGCATCAGTGTCATTATCGGATACGCCAGCATCTGTGTCATCAGCAGCATCGACAGCGGGCGATTCGAGCTGCTGGTCAGCAGCCATAGCAGCCTGCGATGGTTGTGAATCGTCACTCTGATTCGGACTGACAAAGCTGGCGCTTGGGTCAATTTGCGCGGTGGCTGTGAACCGCTCCTTGTGCAAACGCTGATCCGTGGCGATGGTACCCTTGAACGAGGTGCCCGCGAACATCGGTGATGCGTCCAGTGTTTCGATCATCTGCTGGGAGCTGTCCGACAAGCCCAGCAGCTCCAGTTCCTTGCCGGTCATCTGCAAGCGCTGGATCCAGGTATGGGCCGGCAACAGCCGGGTCACTTCGGCAATGACATCGAGCATGGACGGTGACTGTGACTGCTGCTCAGCCAGGAAGTTGGCCGCGTCGACCGCTGCTTCCAGTTGTTGTTCCAGCTTGGTGACCTGCATTGCCTCGCTGCGCAACGCGTCCCGCTGCTGCTGCAACTGCTGCAAGGTTGAACCGCGCAGATAAAGTGACTCGTACATTATTATCGCCAGTAACAGCAACGCCACGGCAGCCAACAAACCATTGATGCGCACACGACGGTTGCTGCGATGCGCGCGTTTTTCCAGTGGCAGCAGATTGATATGCAATGGCGTGGGCGGGCGCGGCTCTTGTTGCTCGGTGCTGCCGCTGTGATGGTCTATATCGACCCCCTGCAGGTTCAGACCCAGGCGCCCGAGTTGCTGCAGGCTGTCCTCGATTTCTGGGCGCAGGATCAGAAACAGATCAACATCAATGAATGGCGCATCGCGTTGCACCACCTTGATATCAAAATACACCTCGTCAGCCTTGAACGGCGTTTGCCGATCCAGCTCAAAACGCACAGCCTGCTGCAGGTTGGCTTCTGCCGCCATCGGCAAGCGCAATCGTTTGCACAGCAATTGGTCGTCGGGCAGACAGTAGACCACCGCAGTCAAGGTTTCCTGGAACTTGTCCAGGCAGGCTTGCAACCGATCTCGCGACTGCTCCGGATCGGCATCCTTGGACAGTCGATCCAGCAGCTGCACAGCGTCACTGCCTGATCGCCACAGCAACCATGCATCAGCTTCCGATGTGATTAGCAGCTTGTCGCCGGGGACTTCGAACCAGCGCTTGACCGATTCCGGAATCAGCGGCCTAAGCTCTCCAGTCCACCAGCGCAGAAACCTGGGCATGCCCGATGCATGATAACGAGCCTGTACGATGGCGCTATATTTTGAGAGTGGTTCAAACACAAGCTTGCTGCACTATTATATTGTTGTAACCTTCGATTAACCTGACCCCACGCCTTCGTGCCAGCGTACCACACGAAAAGGCCTGCCCAACAGGTCAGTACCCAACCTGAACGTTGCTTCGACCTGTGCAAATGCGCCATTGTTCAATGTACCGCGCGAGCGCACACTATACGTCAACCCTCCCCCCTGTACCAGCGCCATGCTGCCGTCCGGCAGAGCTAGTGGTTGTCGATCCAGACCGGACTGCTGCTCGCGCAGATCGATAAAGCTCTGCGCTGCGGCCAAATCCATTTCCGGCAGCGCCAGCAAGGCCTCTACCGGAGCAAATCCAGCGTTGATATCGGCGCGGCCGGAAAACACCGTCAGCGCGGGCTCAAGCTGTTTATACAGCGGATAAGTCATGCCCAGCACCTGTTGCAGCTCCTCCACCGTCACAAAAGGCTGATTGGGAGGAATCCAGCTCAGTCCCGCCGCCGCATAGGAATCTGCCTCGGCTCCCAGCGGGCGAACGGCCTCATCCGGGTCGCGCCAATCCAGAATCGCATCCACCAGCGCTTCAGCCTGCTGCGGATCATCACTGTGGCTGAGCATCAGGTTCAGCAGCAGCTCTGGCGTCGCCGCGTTCAGATCAAGCTTGCCAGATTCATCAATGATTTCCACCGTCACCAGCATGTCATCCAACTGAAACTGGTAACCACGGCCATCTGCGATCCATTTGCTCTGCTGGTCAGGATTGCGCATCTCCAGCACGGCACGCTGTATCCCGGCCACAGCACCCATGCGTGCCCGAGTGCCATCAAACAAGGTTCTGGCCTCGAGGTTTTCTGCACGCGCCAGCAACGACAAGGTGCCGGAGACGATGCTCATCAGCACCAGTACCCAAAGTACGATCAGCAGTGCAACCCCACGCTGACGTGCTGGTAGTCTATTGCTCATCTGGGTTCAGCGCCCAACAACGCCCGCAAGGTGGCGTTACGGCCATCGGATTGCTGCAGCCGGCCAGAGGTACTGTCTATGCGCAGCGCTGCATACAATTGCGGCCAGCTCACCCTGGCACCATCGGCCATGCTTAGCATCAAATTCACTGCAACCGGCAGGTTCGCTGGGGTTTCCCAGCTGGATTCCCAGTCGGTGAGTTCACCCTGATCATCCTGGCCCTTGTATTCAAACTGCCCAGCTTCGATGTTACGCAATAGTACAAAGGGTTCGGCGTCGCGCATGCTGCCATCCTCATAGGCCAGCAGTGGCACGTGCGAGAACTGCAGTTGATAAGCGCCGCCAGCGTCACGGGCCAGTTCCAGACGCTGTACTTGTGGTCCACCGGCGCCCAAATAGCCCGGCATCGGTGCCACAAACTGGATCCAGTCGCGCTCGCCTTCAAACGACAGACGTTGCTCCTCATCGACCATATAGGTCAATGGCAGTGCGCGCACCAGTTGCCGATGAATGAATTGCTGCGTGGCGCGCAGATGGGTCTGTTGCTGCATCAGTTCATCGGCGCTGTCGGTGGAACGGGTGATGGAGCGCAAACCACCATAGGCCAGCGCCATCACCAGCCCCAGCAAGGTGATGGCAAGTAACAGTTCGATCAGGGTAAAACCTTGAGTTGTACGCATATCAGCGACCAAATGCGCGGGTCTGATAATTGCGGTCTTGCGCATACAAGGTGGTGAAATCTGCCGATTCTTCGTGATTGCCCTTGCGCCAATAGACCTGCAGCGCGACTTTGTACAAATCGACCGGAATCAATTCCGGATCAAGCCCGCGCTCATCTTCAATGTTGTACAGTTCAGTCTGCATTTCCCAGCGGTACTTGTCGTCGAATTCGCCATTCTCGCTACCTTCTTCCACCGGCGCATCGATGCCGAGCATCTCCATCTTGGACTGCGCGTACAAGGCGGCCTGGGTCAGATCGCCTGCCACCCGGGTATTGCGCATGCTGGTGCTCATGATCTGCATGATCACCGCAAACGACAGCGCGAACACCAGAAACGCGGCGAGAATCTCGATCAGGGTAAAGCCACCGCTGCGCGAACTGCGGGCCAGTTGCAGGGACGACAGCCGCGCGTTGCTCATTGCTTATCCTGCAGCTCACCGCGTGTGATTTCGCCAGTCAGCCACTCCACGCCAACCACCCAGTTGCGGCCATCACTGGTCAGCTTGACGCGCCCTCCGGTGGACGTGCCGTCGGCGAAAAAGCGGATGCCGGCAGTGCTTTCACCGGTCATTTCCGAGCGTGCGGTGTCAATGGTGATGTCCATCTCGTCGGGGATGCTCACCGGCTTGCGATCGGCTGCCTGCCAGCTTTTGTCTTCGATGTTGACGCTGAACACCTGTTCGCTGTGGCTGCGCATGGCCTGACTGCGGGTATAACGCAGCGCTGCGGCTACTTCCCGATTGGCATTGCGAATTTCGGCATTGCTGACTCCGCGCCCCATGGAAACCGCCACCAGCCCGAACATCAGGCCAATCAGCGTCAGCACCAGCATGATTTCCAGCAGGCTGAAACCACGCTGCTGGCGATGCTGTAGCGCGGTACAGCAACTCACTTTGTGCATGCCATGGGCGCGGTACAAGCATCAATCCCAGTTGTTGATATCGGCGTTTTTACCTTCACCACCCTGGGTCTTGTCGGCACCGTAGGAAATAATGTCGTATTCACCGTGTTCGCCCGGATAGATGTACTGATAGGTATTGCCCCAGGGGTCGGTGATCAAGCTGGTTTTGGCATACGGGCCGCGCCAGTTGTCCACGCCACCCGGTTCCTTGACCAGATCTTCCAGGCTGTCCGGTGGATTGCCGATGTCCAGATAATAGCCATCCACGGCACTCGACAGTTGCTGCACAGCAGCTTTTGCGGCTCTGGATTTGGCCACCTCGGTGCGGCCGATGATGTTTGGCACCACCAGTCCGGCGATCAGCCCCAGAATCACCAGTACTACCAACAGCTCGATCAAACTGAAGCCACCGGTGCGTGCCGCTTTGCTGAAACCTGAAAATTGGTATTGACTCTTGTTCATTGCCTTCATCCCATTGCGTTTGTGTTCATTCAAAACGTGTCTGATGTCATCAAACCAGTTCATTGATACCCAGAATAGCCACCAGTACGGACATGACGATCAGGCCGATCATCACCGCCAGCACCAGTGTCATCAATGGTACAAACAGTGACATCAACCGGTCTATTGTGGTTCGCACTTCGCGGTCAAACGTGTCGGCCACGCGCAGCAGCATCTGGTCCAGCTGCCCGGTCTCCTCACCCACGCTGATCATCTGCAGGGCCAAGCGTGGAAAGGTATCACTGCTGGTTAATGTGCGTGCCAGCGAGTGCCCAGTCTTGACTTCATTGGCTGCTTCTGCAAGCAGTGCCTGCAACACGGTATTGGTCATCACATTGCGGGCAATCGACAAAGCGCCCAGCAAGGGTACACCATTGACCAGCAATGTGCCGGTGGTGCGCGCCAGCTTGGCGGTTTCCATTTTCGCCACCAGATCGCCAATCCAGCGCATCTTCAGAATGCGCTTGTCCCAGGCCAGGCGTGATTTGGGATTGGCAAATTGCGCGCGGAAAAACCACACCACGGCAGCACCAACCAGCAGCATCAGCCACCAGTAATTCTGCAGTGCTGCACCGACGCCTAACACGATTTTGGTCAATGTCGGTAACTCGGCACCCATGTCCTCGAAAATCGGTGTGAACTGCGGGATCACATAGGTCAACAACAAAATCAACGATCCAGCAGCCAGAATCATGAGCATGATCGGATACACCAGGGCCGAGCCAATGCTGTCCTTTAGTTCCTTGCTGCGCGTCAGGTAATCAGCCAGCCGTGCCAGTGTTGCTTCCAGCGTCCCACCCAACTCGCCAGCACGGACCATGTTGATGTACAGACGATTGAATACCCCATGCTGAGATTCCAGCGCATCCGACAGCGTGCCGCCCTCACGTACGTGATCGCGCACTTTTTCGCCCATGCGTCGAGTGCGCTCGTTTTCAGCCAGGTCGATCAACACCTGCAGGGAACGATCCAGCGGCAATCCAGCTTGCAACAAGGTCGCCATCTGCTGGGTGAACTGCATGACCTCGCGCGCGCCCGGCTTGCCCGACCGGGTCAACAGGGCGCGCAGATCCAGACCACCACCGTCGCCCGCGGCGCGCGCCTGCAGTGGAATGTTGCCGGCCTCTTGCAGAATGCGCGCGGCATCTTCTGCCGTGCTGGCTTCCAGTTCACCGCGAATGGTCTCGCCGGTCGGCGTCACTGC
Source organism: Gammaproteobacteria bacterium (assembly GCA_021772955.1). Lineage (GTDB taxonomy): Bacteria > Pseudomonadota > Gammaproteobacteria > Xanthomonadales > Wenzhouxiangellaceae > JAHJQV01. The sequence goes on from JAJFKZ010000042.1 coordinate 11,330, forward strand.
CTTGTATTGAAAGATCGCCACGCGTTCAGCCTTCCTGGTTCACACGCAGCACTTCTTCGATCGTGGTCAGACCCTGCATGCACTTCATCAGACCATCGTCATACATGCTGCGCATACCCTGCTCCAGAGCCAACTGATGGATATCTGTTTCGTCCGCACTTTTCATGATCTGACGCCGGATCGGCTCATTGACTTCCAGCAATTCCATGATACTGAGGCGGCCGCGGAAGCCGGTCGGATTGGTTTCGCTGGTGCCGGCCTTGTAGAGCGTGATCTCGGCATCGTCACTGAGGTCAGTAAGCCCAACTTCACGCATGAAATCCTTGTCCACCTGATAAGCGATCCGGGTTTCCGGGTCCAGCCGCCGCACCAGTCGCTGCGCCATAATGGCATTCACGGTGGAGGTCAGCAGGTAATCTTCCACGCCCATGTCCAGCATGCGGGTAATCCCGCCGGCGGCAGAATTGGTGTGAATGGTGGACAGCACCAGGTGCCCGGTCAAGGCCGACTGAATGGCAATCTTGGCGGTTTCAAGGTCGCGCATTTCACCAATCATGATGATGTCGGGGTCCTGCCGCACAATGGCGCGCAGGGCGCTGGCAAAATCCAGCCCGATGGAGGACTTGGCCTGAATCTGGTTGATACCCTCCAGCTGGTACTCGACCGGATCCTCCACCGTGATGATTTTACGGTCGGCGGTGTTGATGCTGGACAAGGCGGTGTACAGAGTCGTGGTCTTGCCGGAGCCGGTCGGGCCGGTGACGAGAATGATACCGTGCGGCATGTGCAGCACTTTTTCAAAGCGCTTCTGGTGAAAATCGTCAAACCCCAGGGAGGCAAAATCCAGCACCACGCTTTCCCGATCGAGGATACGCATGACCACGCTTTCGCCATGCGCGGTTGGCACCGTGGACACACGCAGATCCAGTTCCTTGCCCTGCACGCGATGCATGATGCGTCCGTCCTGTGGCAAGCGCCGCTCGGCAATGTTCAGCTTGGCCATGATCTTGATGCGACTGATCACTGCCGCAGTGGAACTGGCCGGCGGCGACTCCACTTCCCGCAACACACCATCGATGCGATAACGCACCTTGAGCCGGTTTTCAAACGGCTCGATGTGGATATCCGAGGCGCGCGATTCCACCGCGCGCTGCATGATCAGGTTGACCAACCGTATCACTGGCGCTTCCGATGCCAGATCGCGCAGATGCTCGACGTCATCATCGTCCACGCCCTCGTTGCCGAGCGACTCCTGCAGTTGCTGCATCTGCGATTTGCCACCACCGTGATAGCGCTCAATGGTGTCATCGATTTCCGATGCGACCCCGACCAACGGCTGAATCTGCAGGCCGGTAGCCATGTGCAGTGATTTCAGCGCAAACTCATCCTGTGGATTGGTCATCACCACCTGCAAGCGGTCTGCCTCGATTCGAATCGGCACCAGTTGACTGTGCTTCATGTAGCGTACCGAGACACTCTCCAGCTCCGGCGCGGTTTCCGGATAATCCTTGATGTCCACCAGTGGTAGTTGCAGCAGCCTGGACTGGGCTTCAGCGACATCACGTTCTGATACCAGCCCCAGACGCACCAGCAAGGTAATCAGTTGTCCACCGTGTTGCTGCTGATACTGTTGCGCCTTGTGCAGATCCGCTTCCCGCAAGCGCTGATGCGACAAAAGATCAGCGCAAATGGCATCTGCACCAGCATCCATGCGCAACAGTGACTCGTCAGCGAGTATCTGCGTAGCCCGCTGTGCGGTCTCGTCCGGTGCCAGCTGCAGCGGTGACGAAGTCGACGCCTGGCCGCCGTCAGTGACGCTTTGGGGGCCCGTATTTTGTGATTCCTGACTCATGGCTGCATTATACCTTCAGTGCCGCTTGTGATAGCTGCCGCAGTGGCAAGTTCAATTGCCTGCCTTGTGCTGCTGCCTGGCCGGGGCTGCCGGTCATGCCCTGGTTGCGGCTTTTGGCCTGGCGATATACTGATCCAGAAACTTGCGATTCATCAGTATCCACAGCATCAGCGGCACCACTGCCGGCATGATTAGATAACCAAGCTGGTAACACAGAGCAATGAGGTTTTCTGGCAAACCCAGTTCGGTGATCTCACGCGATGCCAGTGGCCCCATCTTCAGCGCCATGTCTTTGAGCACCTCCCAACTGATACCCCAGGTCTGCACCAGCACCAGCACCGCGTATCCGATCAGCATTTGTACTGCCCGCAGCCACACTTGCAGCCTGGGTGTGGCCATGACCAGGCCAAACAGCAACGGCACACCATAACCGTAAATCATCGGGTTGATGCTCCAGGTCAAAAGTGCCACGCGGCCATCGACCAGGCGCTCGGCAGGAATCAGAGTATAGACATCAAAACTGTGGCGCACCTGCTGCAAGCCATCAATGGCCTCTGGCATCAGCGCAGACAATAGCCAGCTGCCCAGTTGACCCACCGGCCAAACCAGCAGGTCGGCAAAGTAAAACCACAGAAAAAAGCCCAGCGGCAACCATAAAGCGGCCAGCAGAAACAATTCCCGCGCCGCGCGCCGCGCATCAAGTTGTTGCTGCTCGCTGGTTGCAGCGGTCTGCCTGGCAGGCTGCGACTGATGTTGTTTGCTCATGTAATGCCTCAATGATAACCCGGTGACGACCCCGCTCGGGCTTGCTTCAGGCTGGCTTGCGTTGATCGTGTTGCCGTCCTATTCCAGCCACTGCCTGGCATTATGATACATTTGCAGCCAGGGTGATGCTTCCGGGACCTGCTCCGTGCCGTCATTGCTCAGCCAGGTGAAGTTCTGCCGCCGCAGCAAGCGTTCGGGATGCGGCATGCAAATAGTGATACGACCGTCACTGTTGGTCAGTGCGCAAATCCCACCCTCGGAGCCGTTCGGGTTGTGCGGGTACGCGTTGGCAATGGCACCGGCGGCGGTGACATAACGCAGGCTGACCTCAGCCGCACGGGCCTGGTCCGCTGCAAAACGTGCCTGGCCCTCGCCGTGCGCGGAGACTATGGGTAAAACGCTGCCGTGCATGCCACGAAACCATAGTGATGGCCCCGGCATGATCTCCACCAGACTCATTCGGCACTCGAACTGACCGCTGCGATTGGCAATGAAATCCGGCCAGTTATCGGTGCCTGGAATCAGTTCACGCAAATTGGACAGCATTTGACAGCCATTGCAGATGCCCAGTGCGAAGCGGCTGCGATCGGCAAAAAAATCACCAAATGCCTGCCGCATGCCGGCATGGAACAGGATTGATCTGGCCCATCCGCGTCCGGCGCCGAGCACATCACCGTAGGAAAATCCGCCACAGGCAGCCAGACCATGAAACGACTTGAGCAGGTCAGGTTGCTCATGCAGGTCGCTCATGTGCACATCAAACGCAGCAAAGCCTGCATGCATGAAAGCCGCAGCCATCTCGGTTTGTGAATTGACTCCCTGTTCGCGCAAAATCGCTACCCGGGGTCGCGCACCAGCATTGATCATCGGCGCTTGTGGCGGCGAAAAACTCAGCTCGCTGCGCAACGGCGGCTGTTGCCAATGCCGCAGCCCGGCATATTCTTCATCGGCGCATTCGGGGTTATCCCGCAGGCGCTGCAACAGGTAGCTGGTTTTCGCCCAGAACTGCTGCAACTGCCATAACTCCTTGCTGTAAACCAGACCATGATCAGCGTAAATGCGCAATTGCTGATGTTCGCCGACCACACCGATTTGCTGCACACAAGCACCCATGCCGTGCTCGACAAAAGCCGCCTGCAGCTGCTGTGCGGCGTCGCTGTCGAGCTGCAGCACCAAACCCGGCTCTTCATTGAACAACCAGGCCGGCAGGCTGGTTGCATCCGCATGCAGATCCACCCCGGCACGACCGGCAAACGCCATTTCCAGCACCGTGGTCAGCAATCCGCCATCCGAGCGATCGTGACAGGCCAGCACCTGTTTTGCAGCGATAGCTTGCTGCACCAGCATGAAGCATGCGCGCAATGACTGCGCATCATCCACATCGGCCACGGCTTGCTGTTGCCAGTCGATGTCGCGGGCATACACCTGTGCCAACGCGGACAGGCCCAAGCGTTGCTGGCCTGCATTGCAGGCCACCAGCCAAAGTTGTGTTGCTGGCCGCTGCTGCAGCTGTGGCGTCACTGACAGCTCCACATCAGCGACCGCTGCAAACGCCGAGACCACCAGCGAGACGGGTGCGCTGACCTCGCGTTGCCCGCTAGCTGGATCATCGGCGTCTGCACCTGACCCGGCATACGGCCACTGCACGTGCATGGACAGCGAATCCTTGCCCACCGGTATCGCCAGCCCCAGCGCTGGACACAGCTCCATGGCCACGGCTTTGACACTGTCATACAAGGCCGCGTCCTGACCGCTTTGGGCACAGGCCGCCATCCAATTGGCGGATAATTTGATGGTGGACAAATCCAGCACTGCAGCTGCGGCCATGTTCAGTACCGCTTCGGCGATCGCCAGCCTGGCAGCAGCCGGTGCGTTGCTGATGGCAACTGGCGTGCGCTCACCCATGCTCATGGCCACGCCGGTGTTGCCCTGATAGTCATTCAGCAGCAGCGCGTAATCGGCCACCGGGACCTGCCAGGGGCCGACCATTTGTTCGCGGCAGGTCAAACCTCCGACATGGCGATCACCAATGGTGATCAAAAACTGTTTGCTGCCTACAGCCGGCAATGACAGTACCCGCTCGATTGCAGTTTCCAGCTCGATCTGCGCGTATACGTCGGTGCGCGCTGCTGCCGATCGGCTTGCCGCAGGCGCGTCGCTGAGCACGGCTGGCGGCTGATACTCGCGCTGCATACGGGGTAGGTTACCCAGCAACATGGACATCGGCATATCCACCGGATAATTGTCGTTGTCGGCGTCGTAGAGTCGCAAACGATCTGCATCCGTGGCATGCCCGATGACCGCATACTCGCAGCGCTCGCGCGCACAGATTTGTGCGAAACGCGGCAAGTCTTCAGGACTCATGCCGATGACATAGCGTTCCTGGGCCTCGTTCGACCAGATTTCCATTGGCGACATGGACGCGTCTGCGCAGGGAATACTGCGTAATTGCAGCTCACCACCACAATCGGCATCGTGCAATAATTCCGGCACGGCATTGCTCAGACCACCGGCACCGACGTCATGAATGGATCGGATCGGATTGGCATCAGCCTGCATCCAGCAACGGTTGATCACTTCCTGGCAACGCCGTTGCATTTCCGGATTGCCACGCTGCACCGAACTGAAATCCAGTGCCGCACTGGCAGAACCGCCATGCTGAGACGAAGCCGAACCACCACCCAGCCCGATCAACATGGCCGGACCGCCCAGTACGATCACCAGATCGCCGGCCCGCAGCGCCAGTTTGTCCACCTGGGCATTGCGCATCTGACCGCAGCCACCCGCCACCATGATCGGCTTGTGATAACCCCACCAATGCTCCGCCTGCTTGCTTTGCGTGACTGGCAGCGTCAGCGTGCGCCAGTATCCGCCCACAGCAGGTCGGCCGAATTCGTTATTGAACGCTGCCGCGCCCAACGGTGCCTCGAGCATGATCTGCAAGGCATTTGCCTGGCGTGCCGGCGTATCGATGCCGTATTCCCAGGCTTGCAGGTGACCCGGTATTTGCAGTTCGGACACGCTGAATCCAGTCAGACCGCCCTTGGGCTGACCGCCGCGGCCGGTAGCTGACTCATCGCGGATTTCACCACCACTGCCGGTAGCCGCTCCCGGAAAGGGTGAGATGGCGGTGGGATGATTGTGGGTCTCGACCTTGATCTGAAATGGTATGGATTGCGTGGCCCGCAACACGTATTGCTGATCTGCATCAAGCTCGATGACCGCCGCTTGCTGGCCGGCCACCACGGCGGCATTATCATGGTAGGCGGACAAGACGTCGCTGGCATGCACCGCATGTGTATGCCGGATCATCTGAAACAGACTCAGCGGCATCGGATTGCCCTGCTGCAGCCATTGCGCATTGAAAATCTTGTGCCGACAATGTTCGGAATTGGCCTGCGCAAACATGAGCAGTTCAGCGTCGCTAGGACCGCGCTGTAATTGCGCATAAGCTGACTGTAACCAGTCCAGCTCCTGCTGTTGCAAGCCTAACGCCAATTGCTGATTCAGCTTCGACCAGCGCAACGACGTGTCGGCATCATCAGCCAACTGATCGGTCAGCTCAAATTGCTGCAGCAGTCGTGGCGAGATAGCTGCTGGCGCCGCTGCAATAGCGCTCAGTTCGGCATGCAACTCCTGCAGCATAGGATCGTACAGTAATTTTTGCAGCGCTTGCGACAGCACCATCGGCGCGCGCTGGCCAGGCTGCTGTGACAGACCATGCAGAGACCAGACCGTGGCCTGCTCAATGTTGCAGATGGCCGTGAACCCGCAGCGGCGGACGATATCAGTGGCCTTGGAGGACCAGGCCGAGCGGGTCCCGGTGCGTGGCGCAGCGACCCGGATCAAGGCTGATGCAAGATCATGCTCTGGTCGGGCACGCTCTGGTCGGGCACAGAGTAATTCACATAATCTCGGTAACCATTCCAGCGCGGCACCTTGATCACCAGCGCGCTCATCCGAAGTCGAGTAGTCAACCAGAAATAGCTGTCTCGCCGCCAGGCTGGTAACCGGCAAACCATGTTGCTCGCACAGCTGCTTTAGCCGTTGCAGGCGAAATGCCGGCAGTGCAGCTCCACCGTAAAGCAAAAGCCTGTGCACGCTATACCGTCAACCGGTGACTTGCAGCGACAAACTGTCAGCTGGCAATCTGTCTGCTGGCATCGTTTATTGCGCTGCGGACAGCTCGTCCAGTCGCTGTTTCAGCGCTCCAGGTGGCATATAACCGGGGATCAGGAAACCACCTTCGGTGACAATGGCCGGGGTACCGCTCATGCCCATCTTCCGGCCCATCTCGAATTGCTCCTTGACTGGATTATCGCATTGCTTGAGCGGCATTGCTGCACCCAGCTTGGCACTGGTCAGGGCCGCTTGCTGATCATCTGAACACCACACGGTGACCGCCTTGTCATAGGATTCGGAAGGTATGCCGGCGCGCGGGTACATCATGTAGTGCACCGCTATACCCAGCTCGTTGTATTGCTCGATTTCGCTATGCAGCTTGCGGCAATAACCGCAGTCTATGTCGGTAAAGACAGTGATGTCATGTTCTGTATGATCAGCAGCAAACACAATCTGATCGTCGGTGTTGACGGTGGTCAGTATCTGTTGTCGCACCTTGCTCCTGGCCTTTTCGGTCAAATCCTCGCGCTTGTCCAGATCAAACAACTTGCCCTGCAACAGGTACTCCCCTTTGTCATCAACGTAGAAAATATCACCGCTGACAGTTACCTCAAGCAGCCCGTCGATAGGCGTTTCGGCTATGGCCATCTCGCTGGCGGTCGGAATCAGTTTTTTCATTGCCGCATTCACGGCCGCGTAATCTTGCGCCTGTACAGCGCCAATCTGAACCAGAGTCATGGCCAGGATGATCAAATACGGATGGTGTTTGCAATGTTTGCTGCAGTGTGGATTGCGCATGGAATAACCTGTTGCTGGAATTCAATAAGGGAATTGGGCTTGAAACAGATTATAAGACAGCCAACAAGCCAATGGTTCCCTGATTGAGCATAGGAGTTACTACTTCAGCCTTGTGACCAGCAGACACGCACCATCCTGTCGGCCATCCTGTCGGCTAGCGACCGCTATCAGGCGCGCGGGTGATGCTTGCTGTGCATGGCCTTGAGACTGTCTTTTGCGATATGGGTATAGATTTGCGTGGTCGCCAGATCACTGTGCCCCAGCAACAATTGCACGACGCGCAGATCAGCACCGTGATCAAGCAAGTGGGTAGCAAAGGAATGCCTGAGCATGTGCGGTGATACATTCTGCTCAATGCCCGCTTGCACAGCACGCCTGCGGATCATGTACCAGCAGGCCTGTCTGCTCATCGACTTGCCACGCGTACCGGGAAACAACCTGTCGGATGGATAGCCACGCAATAAGCCCGGACGTTGATGTTGCAGGTAATCGCTGACTGCTCGTTGCGCCACCTCCCCCAACGGTACCAGTCGCTGTTTGCCTCCCTTGCCGGTGACACGAATGACGCCCTGTTGCATATTCACATCGTGCAGGCACACATTGATCACTTCACTGACCCGCAAACCTGCCGCATACATCAATTCCAGCATGGCCTGATCGCGCCACCCCAGCCTGGACTCACAATCAATCTCCAGCAAGGCCCTGACCTGTTGCTCAGACAAGGCCTTGGGCAGACTTTTACGATTGTGGGGTGCGGTGAGCAGCGCAGTAGGATCGTGCCGGATGAGTTGGTGCTCTTCGGCCCACCTGAAGTAGGATCGTAGCGTCGAAACAGCTCTGATGACAGAAGCTGCCGCGTGCCCTTGGCGAAACCGCGTCTGCAGATAATCCTGCATCAGTGCATGATCGACCTGTTGCAAAGTCAGCTTGTGGAGTTGCAAGAATCGATGCAGACTGATCAGATCGTGCCGATAACTGCTGAGACTGTTTTCAGCCAGGCCGCGCTCCGCCCAACTACTGTCAAGAAAAGACTCGATACAAGAAATAGCCGCCGAAGTCAGTTCAACTTCGGCGGCTGCTTGCAGATGTTCATCGTCCATACGACGAACTTGATACACACCGGAATGGTAAAACCCGGTGCTCAGCCCTAACGGAAACCGTAAGGCTGATAACCGACATTATTTGCCTCGCAGCGCCTTCAGTGTGTTTTTAGCGGCTTTTTCAACACTGCTGAGCTGCTTCTCGGCAGACTTCTGAAGCTCATGGGCACGACTGACAATTTCACCACTGCGCGCATGCAGCTGTTGTGTCAGCAAGGCCATGATCTCATCCACCGCTGCCTGCAAATGTTCGGCAATGGCGTTGCTGTGAACGCTCAAATCCATTGCTGCAGAGGTGCTGGCAGATTTCTTGGGCCGACCTTTCTTGCCGACCTTCTTGGGCCGACCTTTCTTGCCGACTTTTTTGGGCCTGCCTTTCTTGCCAGCTTTCTTGGGGCGTCCTTTTTTTGCCGGAACTGCCGCAACAGCTGTAGAGACCGCTTTTTTAGGACGACCTTTCTTGCCGACTTTTTTAGCAGCTTTTTTGCCTACCTTCTTGGGTCGGCCTTTTTTTCCAACTTTCTTGGGCCGACCTTTCTTGCCGACTTTCTTGGGCCGACCTTTTTTACCGACTTTTTTGGGTCGACCTTTTTTTCCTGCTTTTTTCTTGCTGACAGAAGTCGTGCTGGCTTTTACCTGCACGGAAGAAGAAGATCCAGCAGTTCCATCACCTGCCGCGTCTTCCATCACACTATCATCAATCATTGTTAATTCCTCATTACACGATTATTATTGTCATAATAACTTAATTTAGATCAAGATGCAGCAGCTTGCTGTCTTTCTTTAACCTGTACGATCCACTGTCTGGCTGCCTGCCTGCTGGCAGTGAAATGTTGTGCTTTATCAAATGCCTCGATGGCTGCACTGTACCGATCCTGATTCAGCTCGGACATACCAATAAGTAACCAGGCATTGCCCGTTTCGCTGTCTGTCAATCCGCCTTTCTCGACCGCTCTGGCCAAAGAAGTCTTGGCAGCGTCCCAATCGCGACGATCAATCAGAATAAAGCCTCTGCGCAAGTCCAGTTTACCATCATCGGAAAATCTGCCGGCTTTTTCATAGGCAACCAATGCCTTTTCCAGTTCACGCGCCTGATACCAGGCATTGCCAGCTCTTTCCCAGTATTTCTTATTCGACTCCAGAATGCCATCGTTGATACCTTTTTCCAGCACCGCTGCCGCCTGGTAAGGAATATCCTTGAGCTGATACAAGCTGGACAATTGCTCAATCTCAGTTTTCTTGCCTAAATAACCTCGTTTATAGGCCAACTCCAATACCGACAGTGCATCCGATTCCTTCTTGATGTTTAGATAAACCGACGACAATTGCTTCCACAAAGCCTCGTCTTCCGGCCAATAGGTGATCATGGTTTTCAGTGTAGTCGCGGCATCGTTGAGCCGATTCAGCTCATACTGCGAGGCCAGCTTGACCTGATAATAATTCTTCTTCGGTGTCTCGGTTATTTCAATGGCCTTGGTAATGGCTTGCAAGGATGCCTGATAATTTTCAAGTTCAATATAGGCGTTGGCTCGAAGCACATAGGCATCGGCTTTGATCTGTTCGGGTGGCACCTTGCAAAACCATTCATTGAGTGTGTTCAGACCTTCACGATAACGCTCGCTCATGATCTCGAGCTGAGCAATGGCGTACATCATCTGAAATTGTTGCAAATTCGGTAAGGAGTCAATTGACACTGATTCCTTGAAATAAGTCAATGCCTGACCATAGCGCTCTCGAGATGATTCCACGTGGCCCAGTGCCTGCAGGATGATGGCGCGCTCGTAACTGGCTGAATCTGCTTTGTTCAGCAGTTTCTGCAAATCTGCCGCTGCTTCGTTGTACAACTCTTCGCCAATAGCTTCATAGATACCGGACAATTTATTGTAGGTTGCTTCCGTCAATGCCTGCGCTTTGACATCGCGCTCTTCATAAGCTGGACAAGCCTCCTGTGCCTGGGCTGTCAGCATGGTGCTGGATGCCAGCAGTATCGTGGCCAGCAGACTGTTCATTGCAGTGGTGTTAGGCTTCATGTGTTTCATAGTATCAACTTATGGGCTATGGGCTTGGAATGATGTGCTGGCAAAGCAGATAAATCAGGCTTCTGCCAGGTAGAAATTAATGGTCTGTGCAGCGCGACGTGGCACTGCCCGGCCGTTGGCAATGAACGGCTGGAATGTCCATTTTTCGATCGCCTCCAGGGCCGCCTGATCAAATACATGCGCTGGTTGCGATGCGATAATTTTTGCTTCGGTCACCGTGCCAGCAGCACTGATAACAAATTCAATAGTCACCCAGCCCTCAATATGCTTCTGAGCCGCAGCTTGCGGATAGCGCGGTGCTATTGTGGTCAAAGCCAGCGCTTCCTGGTCAGTCTTGGCAGTAAACAGATTCGGCACGTTGCCTTTGATGACACTGTCTCCGGGGCCTGAATGCAACCCGGACGGGGTGATTTGCAACGGTTCGATCGGTAATTCAGGTTCAAGCTGCAGGGATTTGGCACGATCAGTTTGCGCTGGTACCACAGGCTGCGCCGGTAGTGTTCTGCGCTCACGTGACTTAGGCGCCTGCGGCAGTGCTGTATCAACTAGGATGGTGTCTGCCGTTTGCAGCTGCTGCGATGGCGCGGTATCGGCGGCGATCAACATGGTCGTCATGTAATACGTGACCATGGTCACAGCAACAGCAGCGGCGCCGGTGAAAAGATAGCGTAATCCTGATTGCATGACACCTCTGCTGCTGTAACTGGGTTGCGACTGTGCCGTCATTGCTTCGTCATAGTGTGCTTGTTGCCTGATGTTTAGTACAACAGACCATTGCGATCCTTAGCAAACGTTCATTCTCATCAACACTGACTATGGCCGTGCTTAATACAACGCAACGTATTCTGTAGCCTGACCTCCAGCGATTAATCTGCCGCAAGTTTGAAATCAATAATCTGGGTAGCGCGTCGCTCGGTCGCTTGTCCGTCGATCACGCGCGGCTTGAATTTCCACTTCAGGATGGAACGGATCGCCTCACGATCAAATACTCGCGGCGGGTCAGACTCGATCACACGCGGGCCGGATACGGTACCGGCCGCGGTAATGGTAAACTCGACTTTTACCCAGCCTTCAATGCGGCGGATGGCCGCTTCACGCGGATACTGCGGTTGGATTCTGACCAGCGGAATCACATCGCCTTCCTCGTTCGGGTCCGGGCGCCGGAAAGAACCAAGAAACGGTCCGCCGGTGCCGCCCATCGGCACATCCAGACTGGGCATGTCCAGATCCAGATTGGCTGTGACCTGATCCGGAGTCTCGACTACCATCTTCGGTGGCGGTGGCGGCTCTTTGGGTGGCGGAGGCGGTGGCGGCTTCCTGCGCTCTTTTACCAGCGCATCGTCTGGAATTTCCACATCCGCAAAGTGAATGGTTGGCGGCCGGTCGGAATTACCCGGATCGTCACCACCACCGGAAATCAGCATATTCATGAAATAAAACGTCAGCAGCGTAACCACCACTGCTGCCGCTCCGGCCAATAAATAGCGTGGACCTGTGTTCATATTCAAGCTCCTGATGGCTGCTCTGCAGAGATGGTCAGGCGTTCAAAGCCTGCCGCCTTGATCTGATCCATCACCTTGACCAGATCACTGGTTTTGGTGCCCTGATCTGCGATGATCACCACCTCACCTTCGGGATTCTCGGCCCTGGCTCTTTCTACAAAGGTTCTGACCTGCCGCAAATCGATCTCACCGCCATTCATCCATACGTCACCATTGGACCTGATTCCGACCAGAATGTTGCCACGCGGTTTGTTTTGCGTGCTTTCAGCAACCGGCTTGGTGATGTCGGCGCCAGTTTCCTTGGTAAAGGATGTGGTGACAATAAAAAAGATAAGCATAATGAAAACAATATCAAGCATTGGCGTGATGTTGATGTCTGCTTCATCTTTACTGGCATGTCTTCTGGCCATCAGTCAATTACTCCGTTGTTCATTATCACTGTCGATCAGGCTCATTGAATCGCTTGCTCCAAACCAGTCAATCCAACTTGGTCATGCCCATTTAGTCATGCCCATTTAGTCATGCCAATTTAGTCATGCCAATTTAATCATGATACTGCAGCATGTCTTCCAGTCGTTCGGTCTCAGAATCTGCCTTGTGCTCGAGATGAGTACTGAAATAAACCCCGCTGAGCGCCGCCACCATGCCAGCCATGGTGGGTACCGTGGCCTTGGAAACACCTGCGGCCATGGCCCGTGCGTTGCCGGTCCCTGCCACTGCCATGACCTCGAATACACCGACCATGCCGGTGACCGTGCCCAGCAGGCCCAACAAGGGACAGATCGCTATCAAGGTCTTGATCATACTCAGATTGCGGTGCGTCGCAGCACTGGTAATGGAGATCATCTCATCGCGAATGCGCTTGGCATACCAGGAGCCGGTATCACGTCGATCTTCCCAGACTTTCAGCAAGGCACTGCGCTGTGACGGCAGGTTGCGATACATATACCAGTAACGCTCCAGTATCAGCATCCACATGAAGAACAGCACCAACATAATGGCCCAGAGCACGTTGCCTCCAAGCTCAATGAAGGCATTGACAGTTTCAAAAAACTGGTTAAGCGCCAGCATGCTGCCGCTCCGCCAGTCTGGCGATGATGCCCGCTGCCTGTTCTTCCAAAATCTGAATCATTGCGCGTGCCCGACTATGCAAGAGGCTGTGCACGATGGTCAGCGGGATCGCAACCACCAGACCCAGTACGGTGGTTACCAGTGCGGTAGAAATACCACCAGCCATCATTCTCGGGTCACCGGTACCGAACAACGTAATTTGCTGGAAGGTATCGATCATGCCGACCACGGTTCCAAGCAGACCAAGCAGTGGTGCCACCACGTACAGGACCTTGATGAAACTCAGGCCGGATTCCAGCGGTGCGGATTCTCGCAGAATTGCCTCATCCAGTTTCAGTTCCAGCGTTTCGATATCGGTGTCTGGTGAGTCAGTGTATACCGCCATGACCCGGCCCAGTGCATTGCCTTTACTGGCAACGGTTTTCTTCAGCTGACTCTTGATGGCGGCGCCCTGAATAGCTAATATCAGGCCTTTGTACAATGAGAACAACAGACCGAACAGACCAATGGCAATAATTACATAGCCGACAGTTTTACCCTGGCGAATTTTTTCCATCAACGTTGGCGCCTGTACCACCTGAGTCAAAATTGCACCACGCGTGAAATCCACGGCCATTGGCACAATCCCGCCCGGAGCCGCACTGGTCAGTTTACCTGCCATGTTCTGGTATCTGCCCGCAGGCTGTCTGGGCAGCATCATCAGCTGCCGCTTACCGCTATTCCACGACAAGAAACTGTCGCCGGACACGGCATTGAATACACCGACGCGTGTCACTGGAACATTTTCCACTGGTTGACCTTGTTCGATGACGGTGGCATCAAAACTGACCACCTTGCCCTGCTCGGCGATTTCACGCACCATTTCCGACCACAGACGAGCCAGCTCTTTTCCGGTTGGCAATTCCCGGCGTTGCGCCAGATCACCAAAGAATTCACCGCGACCGGGAAACTGCGCCGTGGTCATTGAATCATCAAAGATCGACTGCAGATCGCCTGCAACTTGTCGTACCACACCAAACAGCTCGCCCAGATTGCCCATTCGTTCATCGAGCACGGTTACTTGTTCAGCCAGCTTCATCTCGTTGGCATCGAACTCGGTCTGCAACTGATCGCTAATGCGTCGTTGTTCGGCCAGCTCGGCGCGCGCCTGATTCAGAAGTTCACGCTGATTGTTGCGCTCGCGCACAAATTTGGCTTCGCGTTCCTGATTGATTTGGCCCTGTCTGGCTGCATCCTGACGCACTTTGTCGGCCAGCTGGTCCAAAGGATTCTGTTGCGCCACGACGATTGAGCACACAGACAAGAGTAATATGGTGATGAGTTTCTTCATGAGTGATTCCCGAGCAAAACAGGTGTTATTGAGCATCAACAGGCGCTGGAACTGGCAACCTGACCAAATCCGGAGCACGTCTTGATCCCGCGATTGCTATACCATCCTTGACCGCCAGGCGATACTCGCTGCCCAGCGTCTCGAACTCACGCGTATTCGGATTCCACCAGCCAGTGGTCTCACCATCCAGACTTTGATAGAACAACAAGGTCCTGCCTATGCGCAGAAAATCGACGGTTTCTCCACTCGGTAGTTCGCCCGGATCGGCAAATGTGGTGCGGCCGAAATTGATTTCTGTCTGATACATGGCCAGAATCTGCCGGAATTTTTCTGATACCGTCACATTCGGATCGTCCAGCAATGCCGTCAGATCAGCCGCCTTGTTGCGTCTTTCTTCCAGCCGAAATGGTACGTCGCGCTCCACAATTTCCGCTAACGTGCCGGTCATGTCGATCATCAGCGGTGTCACCGCACGATCGGTTTCTTCCAACTCGCCCAGCTGCTTATCAATGGAAGTCAGCTCGGAACGCTGGTTTTCCACCAGACGGCGCAATTGTGCGTTATAGATTTTCAGACTCTCGGTCTCACTGACCACCTGCCGAAAATCATTGAGTATGTCGTCGGTTTGATCGGCGAGATTGTCAATGGTCCCTTGCGATTTCGCCGCCTGGTTATTGCTACTGTTCTGCATGCTGATGGTGGAATCCAGCACCTGGGCCGAAACGCCGCAGGCCAGGAACGCTGCAACAGCGGTGACAACCATTCGCGAGCGCACGGTCGGAGGAAATAACATTCTCGAGTTAAGCATAGATTCTGCAACCTTTTTGCCAATGTTGAAATTCATCAGGATGTCCAGACATCCTAACTATTAAACTAATCGTAGTATGGGCCAAAAACCACTGCAACGCAATTTCAAACTACAATAATGTCAGTAAGCATAGCGAGTGTAAAGTGAAAATGAAAGCACAAATATACATGGTTCGCAATTTTTTCGACCCACAGCCAAACCTGACATTCCGGCGCCAATGACCGTCGCCAGCGCTGAAAAGCCTTGCTCGATCGTGCGAACGCTGGGCTGCATGTTGTACGATACGATGGTTCTGGCCGCCATCCTGTTTGCGCTCACTACCCTCACACTTGCGCTGCGCCAGGGTGTTGCCATTGCGCCCGGCAGTCATGCTTATCAGTTGTTTCTGCTGCTGACTGCCTGGTTGTATTTCGCGTACAGCTGGCGGCGCGGTGGGCAGACGTTGGGCATGCGTGCCTGGCAGGTTCACATTCACAGCAATCAGGGCCGGGTCAGCTGGTCGCAGAGTCTGCTCAGGTTTCTGGTCGCCGGGATTTCTCTGGCTTGCTTTGGCATGGGGTATTTTTGGGCGCTGATCCACCCCAGTGGTCTGACCTGGCATGACCTCGCCAGCGGCACCTGGCTGGTCACCAACAAGTTAACTGGCGAGCTCGACAGAGCTGACCAGTGATCAGCCAGATGCGTCACTGCCAAGCGCCGATTGCGCGCCTCATAGCTCGCGTCGATATAGCCAACGCGCCGTAACCAGGCTCAACAGTGCCGGCACCAGTATGGTCACGGCGGGATTGAGTTTATAGACACTGGTCACACTCTCGACCATTTCATAGCCGATGTACAACAATATGCCGGTAGCCATGGCTAGCAACATTTGTCGTCCACGGTTTTGTGACCGGCCGCCATCGAGCACCAATGGCAATGCCAACCACACCAGCGTCAGTACCGTCAACGGATAGTAAATGCGCTGGAACATGGCAATACGATATCGACTGGTGTCCAGGCCACTGCGCTGCAGAAACTGCACATAGGCGTGCAGGTCAGCGATGGCCAGCAAACTGGGCCGCAGCGCCATGTTCAGCAACAAGTCCGTCGACAGCTGACTGGGTATTTGCAGCTCGGCATGCTGGCTGATCGAAACGTCTCGGCCGCACAGTTCATGTACCGTTACGCGCTGCAAATGCCAACTGGATGCCTGATGGTTGCCATGCTCGGCGTGGGTCCACTGGCACAGCTTACCGGCGCGCTGGAGATAGAAATTGATATCGCTGAAATCTGCCTCAGCCTGGCCACTGACCGCCGGCCAGCCGATGTGTAAAATAGCCTCGCCATCTCGCAACCACAGCCCCCCCGTATAGGACAGACTTACCAGCCCGGTAATGCGCTGCACACGAAAATCACGCGCCTTGGGCTCCAGCCAGC
The DNA here is from genome assembly GCA_021772955.1 of Gammaproteobacteria bacterium. Classification (GTDB taxonomy): domain Bacteria; phylum Pseudomonadota; class Gammaproteobacteria; order Xanthomonadales; family Wenzhouxiangellaceae; genus JAHJQV01. The sequence continues at coordinate 28,133 of JAJFKZ010000042.1, forward strand.
TGCCAGCCAGCTCGCCGGCCATGACCGCCACCACCAGCAACAATGCTACCGCCTGCAATACTGGCAGCATCAGTCGTTGCCGCGGGCTACCGGCTGCACGCATGACCGTCAGCTCCTGCTGTGCAACCAGCCTGGACACCGCCAACAATGCACCCGCCAAGGCTGCAAACGGAAACAGCATATAGGCGCGATAGGCCATGGTCAGCAGACTGTGCCAAAACACAGCCAGCAACTGATACTCGGCGCGCATGTCGCGCAACTCGCCGATCAACTGCAAACTGCTGAACACCAGCAATAGCAGCATCCACACCAGCAGCACCTGGCGCACTACATGGGCCAGCAGATAACGATCAAAGCGCGTCAACCAAGGCATCAGCGCCGCGTCCTTGCTGATCGTGATCGGCCGAACCGTGATCGTCCAAAACGCTCGGGCAGCTGCGCGCAGGTCTGCCAGATCAGCGCAGCCGCCAGCACCAGCAAATGCGCCCACCAGAAACCCGGCAATACCGCCAGTCGGCCGGCACTGATCCACACCGTGACCAGATTGATCAGATTCAAATAGACGACGAACACCAATGCCATCACCAACATATCAGCGTTGCCACCCTGCTCGGATCTGATGCGGTCTGTACGCAGCATGCCATGCAACCATACAAACAGCGCTATAAGCATGAACGGGTGCGCCAGGCGTTGTTGCATTTCCACGTTTGCGGCACGGTCATTGGCGGCCAATAGTCGCGACCAGGACCAGGCTGACTGGTCCGATTCACTGGCCACCTGTGCGGGCATTGGCAACCTGATTTCCGCCTGCTCAAAATCCAGTATCTGCAGTTTGCCATCGGTGCCCAGATAGCTGCGCCGCCCCTGCATCAGCGTGACATACCGATCACCGCCGGGCCGCATCCTGAAACGCCCGCGCGCCGAGCTCAGAACCTGAGTACCTGCCTCATCCTGCACGCGCAGAAAAACCTCCATGGCCACGCCGTCGCGATCCATCGATGCTGCATAGATAACCCCGCCATTGTCCGGCAAGGCGTTGAATCGGCCCGGCAACACGCCCCAGAATTCTGCCGAATTGGCGGCACGCTGATACAGCCGGGCCTGCATTGCCTGCGCGCTGGGCTGCAGCCAACCACTGATCAGCAGCAGCAAGACCAACCCGGTCGACATGAACACCAGCAAGACTGAGCGAATCTGCTGTGGGCGCAAACCCGACACGGTCAGCACCGCCCACTCCCCGTCGCGGCGCATCTGCTGCCGGGTCAGTAACACCGCCATGACCATGGCCAGTGGCAGCACCGTTCTGATCACATCCGGGACATGCAGCAGCAGTTGCCAGCCCAGCATCGAGACTGGAATATCGCCACCGGCAATATCACCCATGACCTCGGCGGCATACAACAGCATCAAAATGATCACAAAAACGGCCGTAAAAGCAGTCGCCATCAGCCACCATCGACGCAACAGATAAACGCTTAACAGCGGCATTCGAATCGCCATCAAGCTTTGCCTGGTGATGCTGACTGATTCATAATCTTACCTGCATGGTAGCGCATAGCGCAGAAACGGGCTGGACAGCTCTCAATTCGCAAGTGGCTCTCAATTCGCAAGTGACCTGCCAGCGACCACCCGGCCCGACCGTCCTGCAAGTGAGCGCTGATTATACGCCTGCATGCAGCAGACAGCGTCAGCGCCCAAGCGGTGACCGGCCAAGATCAATGCTTGTGAACTGGTTGCGTTGCTGTAGCAAAACTGGCCCGTTGCCATGACTTGGCACCAGACTGTCTGCGCCTGGACAGGACTGGCAATGGATAATCCGGCACAGCTTATCTAAAATGGTAGCCCCGAATGATTCCACCAATCCAGTGTAGTGATTCATAATGACTAATGTGCTGCAACTGCAGCCAGCATAACCCATGAGGAAGCAATGAAATTTTCTATTCACCAGCAAGCAGCGACCGATTATACCGGCGACTGTCTGATTCTACCTGTGTATCGGTTGCAGACAGATGACAGCGATTCAGCAAATCAGCAATCGGCGTTGTTTCAGCAGCTCGATCAGGCCAGCAACGGCACGCTGGGCCGCCTGCTGCACAGCGGTGATATCAGCAGCAAGACCGGCCAGACCACCTGGCTCTACAGTCTGGCTGGCATGCAGCAGAAACTGCTGCTGGTCGGCTGCGGCAAACCGGCTGATTTTACTGCAGTTGTGTTTCGTCGGATCTGCCTGGCCGCTGCGACCGCACTGCGCGAAAGTCACTCGACCCAAGCCTTGTGTGCACTCACCGACAGCGCGCATTTGAGCGCATCAGCCGACTGGCAACTGCGCATCGCGGCGTTGGAGTTTAGCCACGCCAACTACCACTACACACATACCAAAAAACCCGCCGACGATGCAGCACCAGCGATCACTGCAGTGGCTTTTGCCAGTCTGGCCGACAGCGCGCAACTGGATCAGGCGCTGGCGATTGGCTATGGCGTGGATGTGGCCCGTAATCTCGGCGACCTGCCCCCAAACATCTGTCACCCGCTGTTTCTGGCTGAGCACGCCCGGCAACTGGCTGACGACTGCAGCGCGGTCGAAGTTGAGGTACTGGATGTCGAAGCCATGCAGGCGCTGCACATGAATGCGCTGCTGGCGGTCGGTGTCGGCAGTCATGTGCCACCCCGGTTGATTGCCCTGCACTATCGTGGTGCTGCCGCCGAGGCCCAGCCCTATGTGCTGGTTGGCAAGGGTATCACTTTCGATACCGGCGGCATCAGCATCAAACCCGGGGCCAATATGGAGCAAATGAAATACGACATGTGCGGTGCGGCCACCGTGCTCGGCGCCTTTTTTGCCGCCGTGAAACTGCAGCTGCCGCTGAACATCAGTTGTGTGGTTGCCGCTGCAGAAAACATGCCTGACGGGCGCGCCTATCGCCCTGGCGATGTCATCACCAGCATGTCCGGCAAAACCATCGAGGTGCTGAACACCGACGCCGAAGGCCGTATGGTGCTGTGTGATGCGCTGACCTGGTCGCAACGACTGCAACCGGCCGCCATCGTGGACGTGGCCACACTGACCGGGGCTTGCGTGGTGGCACTGGGCCATCATGCCAGCGCGGTGATGAGCAAGCACGACGATCTGGTTACCGAATTGCTGGCCGCAGGTCAGTCCAGCCTGGATCGCTGCTGGCAGCTGCCGCTGTGGGATGAATACCAGAAGCAGCTGGACACCAAATTTGCTGACATGAAAAACGTTGGCGGCATGCCCGCCGGCAGCATCACCGCCGGTTGCTTTCTGTCGCGCTTTACCGAAGGCCAACGCTGGGCGCATCTGGACATTGCCGGCGCGGCCTGGGAATGGGGCAAGAATGATGGCGCCACAGGTCGCCCGGTGCGCCTGCTGACCCAATGGTTGATGGATCGCGCGGCCAGTTGATCCCGACTGGCTGACTCCGACTGCGAGCATCATCATGCGCGTCGACATCTATCTGCTTTCGGCCGACCAGCAGCAGGCCGACTCTGCATGCCAACTGGCCTGCAAGCTGATCGGCAAAGCCTGGCCGGCACATTCGTCCATCGCCGTGTGCTGCCCGGCAGAGCAACAGTCCATGCTCGATGACTTGCTCTGGCAACTGCCGCAGCGTTTTATCGCCCACGGTGTACACGCGACCGCGGCAGCAAAGCATGCGCCGGTGCAAATTCACAGCTCGCCGCTGGCTGCCACGCTGCTGATCAACTTGCAACCGCAATTGCCAGCGCATGCCGAAGTTGGTAACTATGCGCGCATACTGGACATCGTCGGCGCATCTGCGGCCGACAAAGTCGCCGGCCGCAACCGTTATCGGCTGTATCAACAACATTGTCAGAACATCAACGTCCACCAGTTATAAATTCAGCACGGATACAACAGTAACGATGCAAACCATGGAAACCACCTACAACCCTGCACAGATCGAAGCCAAATGGTATCCCTACTGGCTGCAACAGCAGTTGTTTGCGCCCGGGCAAGCATTAGCGGACGCGACTGAATCCAGGCCTTATTGCATCATGCTGCCGCCACCCAATGTCACCGGCAGCCTGCACATTGGCCACGCCTTTCAGGACACCATCATGGATCTGCTGATCCGCTATCACCGCATGCTTGGCGACAACACATTGTGGCAGTGCGGCACCGATCACGCCGGCATTGCCACGCAGATGGTGGTCGAGCGGCAGCTGGCCGAACAGGGCATCAACCGCCATGACATCGGCCGAGCTGCGTTCACCGACAAGGTCTGGGACTGGAAAGACCAATCCGGTGACAACATCCGTCGCCAGATGCAGCGCCTGGGCACCAGCCCGGACTGGAACAGCGAGCGCTTTACTCTGGATGAGGGACTCTCCGAGGCGGTGCACGAAGTGTTTGTGCAGCTGTATCGCGAAGGACTGATCTATCGTGGCAAACGCCTGGTGAACTGGGATCCGGTGCTGCACACCGCGCTCAGTGACCTGGAAGTGATCAACCAGGATGAATCAGGCCACCTGTGGCATATCCGCTATCCGCGCAAGGATGGCCACGGTCATGTTGTTATCGCCACCACCCGACCCGAAACATTGATTGGCGATGCCGCAGTGGCGGTGCACCCGGACGATGAGCGCTATCAGCACCTGCTTGGTCAGGAGCTGATTCTGCCACTGTGCGATCGCAGTATCCCGGTGATCGCTGATGATTATGTCGACCCCGAGTTTGGCTCCGGCTGCGTCAAGATTACCCCGGCACACGACTTCAACGACTGGGACGTTGGTAAGCGCCATGAGTTGCCGGTGAGAAACATCCTCAACCACGACGCCAGCCTCAACGACAGCGTACCGGAACGCTTTCGCGGTCTGGACCGGTTCGAGGCCCGGCAGCGTATCATCGCCGAACTGCAAGCACTGGACCTGATCGAGCGCATCGAGGAACATCGATCTGCCGTGCCGCGCGGTGATCGCTCCGGCGCGGTGCTGGAACCCTTGCTCACCGACCAGTGGTTTGTGAGCATGGCCACGCTGGCCGCACCGGCGATTGCTGCGGTGGAGCAGCAGCGCGTGCGCTTCGTGCCGGAGAACTGGAACAAGACCTATTTCGAGTGGCTCAACAACATTCAGGACTGGTGCATCAGCCGCCAATTGTGGTGGGGACACCGGATTCCGGCCTGGTACGACGACGACGGCAAGGTCTACGTGGGGCACGACGAACAGGAGGTGCGCGCACATTATCAACTGCCCGATGAGTTGCGCCTGCAACAGGATGAAGATGTGCTGGACACCTGGTTCTCCTCGGCGTTGTGGCCATTCTCCACGCTCGGCTGGCCACAGCCCAGTGAGCGTCTGCAGACCTTCTATCCGACTTCGGTGCTGGTCACCGGCTTCGATATCATCTTTTTTTGGGTCGCACGCATGATCATGATGGGCCTGAAGTTCACTGGCGAAGTACCCTTCCGGGAAGTCTATGTGCACGGTTTGATTCGCGATGCCCACGGCCAGAAAATGTCCAAATCCAAGGGCAATGTGCTGGATCCGCTGGAGCTGATTGACGGCATCGAGCTGGGGGATCTGGTCAAAAAACGCACCCGTGCATTGATGCAGCCGCACATGAAAGCGGCGATAGAAAAAGCCACCCGCGTTGAATTCCCCGACGGCATTCCCGCCTTTGGCACCGACGCGCTGCGCTTTACCCTGGCCTCACTGGCGACCCAGGGACGCGATATGAGCCTGGATCTCAGTCGCGTGCAGGGCTACCGGAATTTCTGCAACAAACTCTGGAATGCCTCGCGGTTTACCCTGCTGCAACTGGCCGACCGGCAGTTGGACAACAGCTTCTGGCAACAGGCAGAACATCCGGTCAATCGCTGGATCCTGGCGCGCCTGCAACACACTGTGAATGAAGTACGCCGGCACTTTGATGGCTATCGGTTTGATCTGGCCACACAAACACTGCATGAATTCACCTGGTCAGAGTTTTGCGACTGGTATCTGGAATTAAGTAAACTGCTGCTGACTGACGAGCAGCCCGAGCATGCTGCGGAAACCCTGAGCACACTGCTGCATGTGCTGGAACAACTGCTGTGTCTGCTGCACCCGCTGATTCCTTTTATTACCGAAGATATCTGGCAGCGGCTGCGCGAGCCACTGCAGCTGTCCGAAATCAGCATCAGCGTGCGCGCCTTCCCGACCATCAACCAGTGCATCGACAACGACGCGGTGGCCGACATTGACTGGTTGCAGGCGGTCATTACGGCGATCCGCAGCACCCGCACCGAGCTGAATCTGGCTCCCGGCAAAGCCATGCCGCTGCTGGCGTTCGGCGCGCCAGAACAACAACAGCGAGTTCAGCGTTTTTTACCGTGGCTGCAACGCATGGCCAAGGTCGGCAAGCTGGAATGGCTGGAACGCCCACAAGTACAGCAGCAATGCGCCAGCACCCAGGCCGGTGGCTTGCAGCTGTTCATTCCGCTGGCCGGACTGATCGATGTCGAGGCAGAGCTGGCGCGGCTGGACAAACAATGGCAAAAAACCAGCCGGGAGCAGCAGGCCATGCAGGCCAAACTGGGCAATCAGAAATTCATTGCCAATGCCCCGGCCGAAGTGGTGGCCAAGGAACAGGCACGCTACGCCGAAAAGAACGAGGAGTTGAAGCAACTGCGCGAACAGCAAGCCAGCCTGTTGCGTCTGCAGGCCGAGCAGGCCTGAGGTCCAGCCCGCCTATTTCATGCCGGCGGACAGTTACTGGTCATCTCTTAGGGATAAACACGACGCTAACAATATGCAGTTGACGGGCCAGATCGCCTATGCCAACAGCGCACTCCTGGCCATCACCAGGGCATCCTCGCGTTGTTCTTCGGCCGTGACCGGGTTGAACCATTGATAGTAGTTTGAGCGCCTGCCAACGACACTGAACCCCTGCGATTGATACAGGCGAATTGCGGCCAGGTTACCGGCTCGAACCTCCAGATACATGCGCTGCGCGCCGGCACCAAAGGCAGCTCGCATGCCATGCAGCAACAGGCTCAGGCCATAGCCTCGTCCCTGCCAGTCGGGATGCACGCAGACATTCAACAAGTGTGCCTCGTCGGCCTGCACAGAAATAATCAAATGGCCGATGACGGTGTCACCCAGCTCCAGTACCCGGCAGTAATAACCAACCTGCATGCAATCTGAAAAAATGCCGCGCGTCCAGGGATAATCATAGGCTGCAATATCATTGTCCAGCACCTCATCCAGATCCAGATGGTGCATTTCCCGGATCAGAGATTGCGGTCTGCTTCTTACCGAAACCATCAGTTCAGGCCAGTGCGCCTGGTGTCCTGCCGCGCCTCATACGGCACTTTCAGCGCGACCATGGCAACGCCTGCAGGTCTTGCCAGAGCTGGCGCTTGGCAACCAGCGGATTTGCGCTCAGTTGCTGCAGATCAATATGCAGCTGCGGCTGGTGCGTCGTCGTGCCAGCTGCCGCAGCGACCGTCGACAATAAAATTCTCGGCCGCAGTGACTGCAGTTGGCGCTGTGTGACCAGATGACTGTGCAGGAAATCTTCATCGGCAGCCAGCAGTGGCGGTAAGTGCCTGAGAATATCCAGCAACAACGGCGCATCCAGCTGCTCGTTACTGCACAACAACAGGCATTCATGGCTGAACGCTGTCGCTGCGGCCTGCGCCGGCGCGGCCGTCGCGCTGGGGTCACCGACTGCAGCGCAGCGAGCCTGTTCGCGGTCCGTGCCGCGTGGCTTTGGGCTGGTCTGATCAACTTGCAAATCAGTGGCCATGGCAGCAGTCGCGGCCTGATCGTGCGACCCATCAGCTGCGCCATGCAGTGCCTGCGCCGCTGTCGCGGCAGTACCTGCTGGCGAGGTGGGTCGGCGCTGCTGCCAGACCTCAATGCCCAACAATTGCAGATACTGTCGTCGTCGCTGTTCGCCTGCCTCAGGCGGTATTGCCTTAGTCTGCATTGTCCGGGTCTGTATTGTCCGGGTCTGTATTCATTCTATCCTTGCGGCGCTTGCGCCCGCGCCAGGTCATGATGACGCCGGAGCTGATGTAGATAAACCCGACCAGCATCAGCATCAGCGACACATCCGTCGCTAACAGCACAAACAACAACAGCAGTGCCAATGCCCAGGTCAGTGGCCCACGCGCGCCAAGTGATGCCGATTTGAAACTGTAGTAGCGCAGACGCGTGAACATCATCAAGCCAACGACCGTGGTCAGCACCAGCATCAGCCAGGCCACACGCTCGCCATCAATACCGTGCTCGACACAAAACCACACGGTGCTGACCAAAGTGCCGGCTGCCGCCGGACTGGCCAGGCCCTGAAAGAAACGCTTGTCGGCAACCCGGGCCTGGGAGTTGAAACGTGCCAGCCGTAAGGCCGCACAAGCACAAAATAGAAACGCCGCCAACCAGCCCAGTTTGCCGGGCAGGTTGCCTTGATGGGCCAGCGATTGCAGTGACCAGACAAACACCAGTATGGCTGGCGCCACGCCGAAACTGATCAAGTCAGACATGGAGTCATACTGCGTACCAAACTCGGTCTGCGTGTGTGTGGCTCTGGCGACCCGACCGTCCAGACCATCGAGCACGCCAGCAACCACAACTGCAATCGCAGCCGGAATGTAATGCATGTTGATGGCCGCGATGATACTGTAAAAACCGGCGAACATGGCCCCGGTGGTCAGCAAGTTTGGCAACAGATACACGCCGCGTGAATTTTTACCGGTATTATTTTTCATGTTTCCTAGTTACTATAGTGCATAACATGTTATTCTATATCGAAGTTTCTGTGCGATTAGCACCTGAATCGATGCCAAACCGGGTGCTGAAAACAGTGTTAGATTCGACCTTGACAAAGCGCCCGGTAAACCACTGACAGATCTGACGAATAAGGATGTTCAAAATGAAGTCATTGTACGCTGAATGCATCAAAATCAAAAACCCCGTGAAAAATACCACCCGTCTGTTGTGCTCTCTCAAGCTGGTTTCGGTACAATCCATGCTACGTCCAATGTCCAGCGTTTTCTTGGCCAGTTTGCTGACGGGCACCCTGCTTCTGGCAGCAACCTTGACCCTTGCCAGCCCGGCACAGGCAACCACCATCTACAGCTGGGTCGATGAAAACAGTGTGCAGCACTTTTCCGCCATGCCTCCCACCAATCGGGATGATTTTGACGTGGTGACCATCGTCGGCAACAGAACCCTGCTGACACGTGCGGAAAGCCGGGCCATTGCGGCCCAACCACACGCCGTGGAAGACTCAATTGCAGCAGCGGCGAATGAAGTGTCGGTGATTACCGCGCCCGATACCACCGTGACAGTCATTGATCCCGAGATCGTGGCACGCAACTGTGAGCGCGCGCGCAAGAACATGTTCCTGATTGAATCCCGGCGACGCATTGTCATTTCCGGTGATGATGGTGAACAGCGTCGCCTGAACGACGACGAACGTGCCGCGTTGATGCAAAAGTCCCAGGACTACATTGACGAGAAATGCCAGAGTTAACCCACCAAACCGTATAAAACTCTAGTGCCAGGGCTGGCCCGCGACTGTTCATTTCCGCCTCGATAACGATATAATCCAATCAAGATTCAGCATGTCTGCGGGCTATTTTCTGCTGGCACTCCTGTATATTACCCAGCATCATAACCACCAGCCCAGGCTGGATTTTTTCCAATGTCAGCAGATCACCTGAAGCCATGAAAACCAGCCAATTCCACCTGCAAACCCGTCGCGAAACACCCGCCGACGCTGAAATCATCTCGCACCAGTTGATGCTGCGCAGCGGTATGATCCGCAAACATGCGGCCGGCATTTACACCTGGTCACCGCTGG
>JAJFKZ010000043.1 GCA_021772955.1 Gammaproteobacteria bacterium
TCCACCGGCACATGACGGATATGCCGCCATTCCATCAGGCTGGCAGCAAAATCGACAATGTCATCGGGTCTTACCGTGAACAGGTCGGTGGTCATGAACTGTTCGACGGTGCGGTAGCTGTCGCGCCAGTCCTGGCTGTGACAGAATTCGGCCAGCTGCCAGGTGTGTACCGGTTCGCCGTGGGACTGCTGGGCGATCATCGATGATGTCACTGTGCGCAGCGCTTCATCACGCGAGCATTTGCCGTCCATCTGTGCCAGCGAGTCCAGCAGCCAGCGCGCGCCGGTGCGGCGGCTGGCGACCCGCTGTTCAATAATGCCCAGGTATTTGCCGATGTCGGTGGCGTTGATGTTGGCCGATTCCAGTCCGCGCTGTGCCAGCGGCAGCAACTGCTCAAGAATGAGCTGATGCGCCGGCAATTGTTCTTCATCGAACCAGACCTGCTGGGCGCGAATGCCATCACGAGCTGCGGCCATGAAGTTGGATTTGACGTCGGCAAAACGGATGTGATCACGGATGTCACCAACTTCCTCACTCAAGCCCGCCATCATGCCGAAATAAAACGCCGCATTGGCAATCGCATCCACTGCCGTGGGCCCGGACGGAATGACCCGATTCTCAATGCGCAGATGTGGTTTACCGGTGCTGGAGATGCCATAGCAGGGACGATTCCAGCGGTACACGGTGCCATTGTGCAGGCACAGCGCGCGCAATTTGGGGATTTCACCACGCCTGACCATGGCGATTGGATCGTCTTCGGTATCGCGAGTGAGGATCACCCGGAACCTCGCAATGTCTTCCTTGAAGATCTCTACCACCGACTCTTCCACCCAGTGGTCACCGAAATGTACGCGCGGCTGCAGGCCACGTTGGGCATGGGTGTCCGATCGCACATCAACGGAGTGTTCAAACACCGCGATACGGCTTTCGTGCCAGAGTCGTTTACCCAGTAGAATCGGTGAGTTGACGCAGGCCGCGAGCAGTGGCCCGGTGACCGCCTGGGAGAAGTTGTACAAACGACTGAAGTTCTGCGGATCGACCTGAAAATGGACCTGAAAACTGGTGTTGCAGGCTTCCAGCATAAGCGAGTCCACGCGCAGTCGCAGTTGATCAATGCCCTTGATATTGACCATAAAGTCACTGCCGCGCAGCTTCAGAAATGCCTCGTTCAGCGCGTAGTAACGCGGCATCGGCAACATCGCATCCAGTGTCAGCTCTTTGGGTCCTATGGTCGGCAAGATGCCGACCAGCGCAACACGATCATTGAACTTGGCCGCATGCTTGCGCGCAACCGACAGCACATCCTCCAGCTCCGCCTGCATGTCACTGAGGCAATTACCGCCGAACTCCTGCGGCGAAAGATTGGCCTCCATATTGAACTTGCCCAGTTCATGGGTAAAGTCATCGCGCTGGATCGAATCCAGTATTTCTGCAGCGCGCCAGGACGGCAGATCAGACTGGTTGACGATGAACATTTCCTGTTCGGCACCGATGCGCCGCATGCCGGTCTCGAACATATCGTTTTCCAGCATGTAGGCCATCGCCCTGACCTCGTCCAGCAAAGCCCGCATGAATGCACGGCGGCTCATTTCCTCGGGTTGCGAATTGATATTCTGATCGCCCATTTATTGAGTCTACATTATTGATGGCGGCACACAGGCCTTCTATACAGTAACGATCATAGCAGCAATTGCGGCCATGACAAATTACTACGCCGTGTGCATAGCTCAGCTTGCCAAGTTCGGTCGGCCTGTGCGATAGTTATGCCTCGATCATTCATGCAATTGGCGGCACCACACCATGGACAAACCCTGGCTGAAAAGTTATCCGGAAGGCATGCCAACCGAGATTGATCTCGGTGAGCGACAATCGTTGATTGAACTGATTGATGAAAGCTGCAACCGCTACCGTGAAAAGCCGGCGTTCGACAGCTTTGGCAAGTACCTCAGTTATGCCGAGATCGACCAGCACAGTCGTGCTGTTGCGGCCTGGTTGCAACATCAGGGCTTGCAACCTGGTGATCGTGTTGCGGTGATGATGCCCAATCTGCTGCAATACCCGATTGCACTGTTCGGCATTCTGCGGGCCGGCATGGTCGCGGTCAACACCAATCCGATGTACACCCCCCGGGAACTCAAGCATCAGCTGACCGATTCCGGCGCCAAGGCCGTGTTTGTGCTGGATATGTTTGCCCATGTGGTCGAGGAAGTATTGAACCAGACCGACGTGCAACAGGTCATTACCACCGGCGTTGGCGACCTGCTGGGATTTCCCAAGGGAACGTTGACCAATTTCGCCATAAAATACATAAAAAAAGCCATTCCTAGCTACCGCTTACCCGGCTCCAGCAGTTTCAATCAAGTCCTCAGCGCAGGCAGCAACATGGCGTTCAAGCCGGTCCAGCGATCGCTGGATGACATTGCCTTTCTGCAGTACACCGGTGGCACCACCGGCGTGGCCAAGGGTGCCATGCTAACCCACAAGAACATGCTCTCCAATGTTGAACAGTCCTACCTGTGGTTGCAGTCTATTGGCATGGAAGAAGAAGTAATCATCACTGCGCTGCCGCTCTATCATGTGTTCGCGTTGACTGCCAACTGCCTGCTGTATTTCAAGATCGGCGGCCTCAACCGTCTCATAGCCAATCCTCGTGACATGCCCAAATTTGTCAAGGAATTGCAGCGCGCTCCGTTTACCAGCCTCACTGGCGTCAACACCTTGTTCAACGGCTTGATGAACACGCCTGGTTTCGAGAACACCGATTTCAGCAAACTCAAATTCACCTTGGGCGGCGGCATGGCGGTGCAGCGCGCGGTTGCGCAACGCTGGCGCGAGATAACTGGCAAACCGCTGCTGGAGGCCTATGGCCTGACCGAAACCTCACCGGCAGCTTGCATCAATCCGGTCACCATCCAGGAATTTACCGGCTCCATCGGCCTACCGATTGCCTCAACCGAGTGCAGCATCCAGGATACCGAAGGCAAGCTGTTGCCGACCGGTGAATCAGGTGAGCTGTGCGTGCGCGGCCCACAGGTGATGAAAGGCTACTGGCAACGCCCGGAAGACACCGCCAATACGCTGAGCGAAGACGGTTGGTTGCGTACCGGCGATGTGGCACGCATGGACGAAAACGGCTTTTTCTACATCATTGACCGCAAGAAAGACATGATTCTGGTGTCCGGCTTCAACGTCTATCCGAACGAAGTCGAGGATGTCCTCGCAAGCCATCCGGAAGTCACCGAAGTGGGTGTGATTGGTGTTTACGACGCCAATTCCGGCGAGGCCGTCAAGGCCGTGGTAGTGCGCAGGTCAGATAACCTGAATCCCAGCGAGCTGCGTGAATGGGCCAAACGCGAACTGACCGGTTACAAGGTGCCGAAACACTTTCACTTTGTCAGCGAGCTGCCTAAATCCAACGTCGGCAAGATCCTGCGCAAGGATTTGCGGGAGCTGTACGGAGACAGCAAGAAGGATTAGTCCAGCAGCCATCAAAGCAGCGCCAGATCAGGCGCTGCCGGTCTTGATCCAGCCCAGTTGTGCGGCTGCGAACAGGCACAAGATGAACACCAGCGACAAAGCAATACGCCAGCTCAAACGGCGCACCACGCGGTCACCCTCGCCTTTGTCTCGAAGCATGAAGTAAAAGCTGGAAAACAGCGAGTAGATGATCGCCAGCATGGACACGATGACAAACAGTTTCAATAGCATGGAAAAACTCTCATGAAGACGCCACATAGATTATTCATGCAGCCTGAATAGTTCTATAATGCGTATCCTCACCAGCTTTCGCAAGTATCGCCTGATCTGGTTGTTGCCAACCCTGTTGGTAGCCGGATTGTTCTGCTATCTGGGCTTCTGGCAACTGGATCGGGCCGCGCAGAAAACCGCCATTCTCGATCAGATCGAGGCCGCTGCAAGCTTGCCTCTGGACTCGGTCAATGCCGACACGCCCATGTACAGCATGGTCTCCGGCTCGGCTCGATACCTGGCGCAGAGCCTGCTGCTGGATAATCAGCTGCAAGCTGGTCGTCAGGGAGTACATGTGCTGACGCCAATTTTATTGCAAAACCGGCAACTGCTGCTGGTCAACCGCGGCTGGTTGCCGCTACCGGCGGATCGCAGCAGTCTGCCTGAAGTGGCAACGCCAGCGCAGCCAGTCAGCGTCAACGGAAGGCTGGCGCCACTGCCCGGTGTCGGCATGCGCCTGGGTCGTCAGCCGGCGTTGCAACTGACTGACTGGCCCGAATTGATTACCTATGTGGACACAGCACTGTTGACGTCCGGCTATCGTACAGCCTTACAGCAACCACAACTGCAACTGCTGCCGTTTATACTGAAACTGGATGCGCAGGCAGACCACGGTTATGCCGGGCGCGATTGGCAGTTGCTCAATTTCGGTCCGAACAAGCATCTTGCTTATGCCGGACAATGGTTTACACTCGCAGCCGCGGTATTCGCGACTTATCTGATCTTGACCCTACGCGCCGTGCGGCGCTCAGAAACAAAAGCATGACTAACAAACCTCAACTTCGCCCCCAACAACGCAACAGCCGGTTTACGATGCTGGCCTTGTTGCTGATTTTTGTCGCACCGATCCTGCTGGCGGTCTATCTGCAAAGCGGTTTCAGCGATTACGAGCCGATGACCACGACCAATCATGGCCTGTTACTGGATCCTCCTGTTCATGTGAACGGGTGGAAAGACCAGAGCAATGCCATGGGCCGACCGCTGTGGACACTGCTGGTGTATTCGCAATCTGCCTGCGCAGCGTCCTGCATCGAGCACTTCAGCTGGTTGCAGCAGTTGCAACTTGCTTTGGGCCGACATCAGGATCAGCTGCAGCTGGAATGGCTCGGTATCGCACCGGATGCCGAGCAACAACAACAGTTCGATAAACTGGGGGTCGAGCGCGCGCACCTGCTGGAGCAACAAGAGCCGATCGCCATTGCGGCAGAACTGGCAGCAGACCTAGAGTCTGGCCAACACTGGCAGACGCTGCTGATTGATCCACACGGCTACATGGTGTTGCGCTATGAGCAAAAAGCCGATATCACCGGCATGCGCAAGGACATTGACCGCCTGATTCGTCAATCCAACAAAGCGCTTGGATTGAATTGACAAATATCTGAATCTGAACCACAGCAGTGACGGCCTACCGTAGCAACTACCATGCCGAGTTCCAGTCCTGCAGCAAATGACCGGCCAAACCGTGGGCCAACCAGTGAACCAAGTCAGTGGCTAGTGATCCTTCATTCAAACACAAGCAAGTATTCATGAACAATCTGTACACCTTGTTGCGACGTATTTCGGTCATCGCGGTCGGCTTTGCGCTGGTGGTGATCATGCTGGGTGCCTGGGTACGGCTGTCCGATGCCGGACTGGGCTGTCCGGACTGGCCGGCCTGTTACGGCCATATCACCTGGCCGGTACATGATCACGAAATCGAACGCGCAGCGGCCAATTTCCCCCAGCGTCCAGTGCAGGTGCACAAAGCCTGGAAAGAAGTCCTGCATCGTTATTTTGCCGGTGTTCTGGGGCTGATCGTGCTGACACTGGCCGCGTTGAACTGGAAGCTGCGCAAGCATTATCCTGATTTACCAATCAAGCTGTCGCTGCTGCTGGTACTGGTGATTACGATTCAGGCCGCATTTGGCATGTGGACGGTCACTTTGCAATTGCTGCCCTGGGTGGTCACCACGCATCTGCTGGGCGGCATGGCCACCGCGGCCCTGCTGTTCTGGCAAGCGCGGCGCATTCGTGCCGCTGGACAAACTGCGTCGCCATCGCCATCGCGCAACACCGTACCATCATTGCGCCCATGGGTGCTCGCGGCATTGCTGATGCTGCTGCTGCAAATCGCGCTGGGTGGCTGGGTTTCCAGCAACTATGCCGCCCTGGCATGCATCGATCTACCCACCTGTCAACAACAGTGGTGGCCACAGACCGACTTCGTGGAAGGTTTCACCATCTGGCGCGAAATTGGTATCGACTATGAAGGTGGCGTGCTCGATCAGGCCGCCCGCAACGCCATCCATATCAGTCACCGTATCGGTGCCATGCTGGCATTTGTTATCATTACCGCCATGTCCATCCAACTACTCAGAAACCCGATCACGCGCTTTGCCGGCAGCCTCGCGGGATTGCTTCTGCTGGTGCAGATTGTGCTTGGCATCAACAACATCGTGCTGTTGTTGCCGCTGTGGAATGCGGTCGCACACAACGGTGTCGCTGCCTTGTTGCTGCTGGCGATCGTGAATGCCCTGTGGCGAACCAGGACGCCTGCGGCTGTGTCAATCAGTGTCTGACACGGCCAGCATGAACGTAAGCAAAGCATCCTGGTTGCGCAGCTACTACGAGCTCTGCAAGCCGCGCGTGGTGGTACTGATCGTGTTTACCGCACTGGTGGGGCTGTTGCTGGCGGACCCCGACTGGCAACGCTGGCCGATGCTGCTGGCTGCCATGCTCGGCATCACGCTGGCTGCGTCATCCGGGGCGGCGTTGAATCACTTGCTGGATCATCGCATTGACAGCCAGATGCAGCGCACAAAACATCGACCACTACCACAGGGGCAGACCTCCTGGCGTCGAGTGCTGGTGTTTGCCATCAGCCTGGGGGGCTTGTCAATGCTGATCCTCAGTCTCTGGGTCAACCCACTGACCGCGATTCTGAGTTTTTTCTCCCTGATTGGCTACGGCATCATTTACACCCTGTTTTTGAAATGGGCGACACCGCAAAACATTGTTATTGGCGGACTGGCCGGGGCCGCGCCGCCCTTGCTGGGCTGGTCTGCAGTGACCGGCAGCATCGACCCGCATGCGCTACTGCTGGTACTGATCATCTTTGTCTGGACACCACCGCACTTCTGGGCACTGGCCATCTATCGCCGCGATGATTATGCCAAAGCGGCTGTGCCGATGTTACCGGTCACCCACGGGCTGCGCTTTACGCGCTGGCAGATCCTGTTTTACACGATCTTGCTGTTTGTTGCGACCATCATGCCGTGGCTGACACACATGAGTGGATTGTTCTATCTGGGCGGCGCTCTGGTGCTGAACATTGCGTTCATGCGCTATGCCATCCAGCTGTTGAACACCGAGAATGAACTGGTCGCAATGCGGGTTTTCAATTACTCGATTTTTTATCTGATGGCGCTGTTCGCGTTCCTGCTCTTCGATCACTATCTGCTGGTCTGATGCCGGCCGGACCTGCTGACGCGAAACAACTTGAATAACGACTGACGCACAACGACCTCACTGATCCTGACATTAACCTCAACGAACGGACTACAAGCATGACTTCGGGCGCAAACATAGCTGAACATTCCACGCTGCAGCAACTGGAAAATCACGGTGGCTTCATCCGCCGTCATATTGGTCCAAGCGAGCAGGACATTCTTGCCATGCTGGCCGATCTGGGCTGCGACAGTCTGGATCAGCTTATCGACGAGGTAATGCCGAAGTCCATTCGTCGCGATGATCAGATGCAGCTGCCGCGGGCGCTGAACGAAACGGAAATGCTGGCACAATTGCGCCAACTGGGTGCAGAAAACACCGTCTGCCACAACATGATCGGACTGGGTTATCACGATACCATCACCCCGCCGGTGATCAAGCGCAGCCTGCTGGAAAACCCCGGTTGGTATACTGCCTATACCCCCTATCAGGCGGAAATTTCCCAGGGGCGACTGCAAGCTCTGCTGAATTTCCAGCAGATGATCATGGACCTGACCGCCATGCCACTGGCGAATGCATCGCTGCTGGATGAGGCCACTGCGGCCGCCGAGGCCATGGTCATGCTGCAGCGCATCAACTCGCGCAATAGCAGTCGCCGTTTTCTGGTCGCCGACAATGTGTTGCCACAGACGCTGGCGGTGCTGGAAACCCGCGCTCAGCACTTTGCCATTGAAGTGGTCTGCGTTGATCAGGCTGCACTACTGGACGCAACCGAGCTGAACGACTGCTTCGGGATCATGCTCAATTATCCCGGTGGCGATGGCCAGGTCATTAACCTGCAGCCCTGGATCGAGGCAGCGCATGCGCACAACGTGCTGGTCAGCGTGGCCTGCGACCTGCTCAGTCTGGCCGTGTTGAAACCACCCGGCGAAATGGATGCCGATGTGGTCATCGGCAGCGCCCAGCGCTTCGGGGTTCAGCCTGGCTTCGGCGGTCCGCACGCGGCATTCTTCGCCACCCGCGAGGCTTACGCCCGGCGCATTCCCGGTCGCATTATCGGCGTATCCAAAGATCGGCTCGGTAAGCCCGCCCTGCGCATGGCCCTGCAAACCCGTGAGCAGCACATACGTCGCGAAAAAGCCATGAGCAACATCTGCACTGCGCAGGCCTTGCTCGCCATCATCGCCGGTTTTTATGCTGTCTATCACGGCGCCAACGGTTTGCGCACGATTGCCGGCCGCATCCATCGTCTGACCCGCCTGCTGGCCGCCGGTCTCAGCCAGTCCGGCTATACACTGCGCCACCAACACTACTTCGACACGCTGTTCATCGAACTCGATGACAGTCGCCGCGAACAGCTGATCGCTGCCGCTGCCAGTGCCGGTATCAATCTGCGACGAGACGATAGCAGCGGCATTGGCATCAGCATCAATGAGGCCACGACCCGCGAGCACATCCAGAGCTTGTGGCAAATCTTCGGCGTCGACGCCGATCTCGGCAAGCTGGATCAACAACTGGTCGGCAGTCTGGCAATTACCGACGGTTGCCAGCGCAGCAGTGACTTTCTGCAGCACGAGGTGTTTCACCGCTATCGCAGCGAAACCGAGCTACTGCGCTATCTGAAGCGTCTGGAAAATCGCGATATCTCACTGACCCATTCCATGATCTCGCTAGGCTCGTGCACGATGAAGCTGAATGCCGCAGCAGAAATGGAAGCGATCACCTGGCCGGAGTTTGCCGGCATCCACCCGTTTGCACCGAATGACCAGACCCGCGGCTACCGCAAGCTGATCCATGAACTGGAAGACATGCTCAAGGCCTGCACCGGCTATGACGCGGTGTCGTTGCAGCCGAATGCCGGCTCACAGGGCGAATACGCCGGTCTGCTGGCAATCCGCGCCTGGCATGCCAGTCGTGGCGAAGACCAGCGCAACATCTGCCTGATTCCCAGCTCTGCGCATGGCACCAACCCGGCCAGCGCACTGATGGCCGGCCTGCGCATTGTCATCATTGGCTGTGATGAAGCAGGCAATATCGATGTTGATGAACTCAAGGCGCGTGCCGAGCAATACACTGATCAACTGGCCGCATTGATGATCACCTACCCGTCCACCCACGGCGTGTTTGAAGAGCGCGTGGTGGAGATCTGCGACGTCGTGCATCAACACGGCGGCCAGGTGTATCTGGATGGCGCCAATCTGAATGCGCTGGTGGGCTGGTCGGCACCCGGACTATTCGGCGCAGATGTGTCGCACCTGAACCTGCACAAAACTTTCTGCATTCCGCATGGTGGCGGCGGTCCCGGTGTCGGGCCGGTGTGCGTGCGTGAACATCTGGCGGCCTTTTTGCCAGCACATCCGCTGCAACCGGAGCTGCATGGTTCACTGGGACCGGTCGCGGCCACCCCTTGGGGCAGTGCCGGGATTCTACCGATTTCGTGGGCCTACATTACCCTGATGGGTCGCGAGGGTCTGCGCCGCGCCACCCAGGTAGCCATTCTCAATGCCAATTACCTGGCCACCCATCTCAGTGCCAGCTTCAAGGTGTTGTACAGCGGCCGTAACAATCGTGTTGCACATGAGTGCATCATTGATCTGCGGCCGTTCAAACAGACCACCGGCATCAGCGAAGAGGACATCGCCAAGCGTCTGGTCGATTATGGCTTTCATGCGCCAACCATGAGTTGGCCAGTGCCGGGCACATTGATGATCGAGCCTACGGAAAGTGAAAGCAAGGCAGAGCTGGATCGCTTTATTGCCGCCATGCATGGTATTCGTGCAGAAATCAACCAGATACAATCAGGTGAGCTGGATGCGCAAGACAACCCGCTGAAAAATGCACCAATCACGGTGCACGAAGCTTGTGCCGACGACTGGTCGCATGCCTATTCGCGTTCCCAGGCCGCCTACCCTGCCGGTATTTCGTCCAACACCAAATACTGGCCGCTGGTCTCGCGTGTGGATAATGTTCATGGTGACCGCAACCTGGTCTGCAGCTGCCCGCCATTGAGCGATTACATGGATACCGATGAACCTGCCGTTACGGCAGTTCGTTGATCAAAGCCATAACCCCGTACCCGCAGCATCGTTACTATTAACCCGGCGAGCAAACAGATTGCCGGGTTAATACCCGGGCCGAAGGTCCGGGCCGCGTAGCGAAGCCGTTTGCAGACATGCGCCGCAAACGGCGTGCAACGAATACCATAGGTATCTCGTTGCCAGTTTAATAAAAAAACCCGCCCTGGTCGGGGCGGGTTAAGCGGGGAGGGTGAAGCTGATGGTCAAAATCAAGCCGGAAAATCTGCCAGCTTGACAGTAAGCCGAATCTGGATCAGCTGCTGGCCTTGACGACCAGCGCATTGTTGACACTTTTCACACCTTTCACGGCTGCGACTACTTTTTGGGCTTGCGTAACCGATTGCGCATTGTCGACGGTCCCGGTCAGTTTTACGACCCCGTGGCTGGTGGTCACGCTGATATCCAGCACTTTGAGGATATCGTCCAGCAAGATGGCAGACTTGACTTTGGCGGTGATCGCGCTGTCGCTCATGTAATCGCCGACATCATCAGTGGTTTCGGCCAGCTTGTCGCCGGTTTTATCTATGGCTTTGCCAGTTTTGTCCATGGCCTTATCGATGGACTTGCCAGCAGACTGAGCCGAATTATTGTCATTGCATGCAGCCAGCCCAAGGCTGGCTAACAACACGGTCATGATCAGTAGTTTGCTTGTACGAGTATTCATGCGTTGGTTCTCTGAGTGGTGGAACTATGGCCATACTGAACGCTGTGGGGGCTGGCGTCTGTGCGCTGCAGTACATGCACGCAGCTGATCAGATCAGACTTGCGGCAGCAACCGGTATAGCAGCTACAATAGGCGCTCATGAACATTATTCTGATTGCCGACGATCATCCGCTGTTTCGTACCGCCTTGCGCGGCAGTCTGCAGCATATCTATACGCATGCGGTCATTCTGGAAGCAGGCGACATGCCGGAAACCCGGCGCATGCTAGAGCAGCATCCCGATTGCGATCTGGTGCTGCTGGATCTGCACATGCCCGGCAGCTATGGTTTTGCCGGGCTGGTGTCGCTGCGTAACCAGTTCCCGGCAGTAACGACAGTAATGATCAGCGCCAACGAAAACCCCGATACCATTCAACAAGCGCTGGACTTCGGCGCACAAGGCTATGTTTCCAAACGCTCAACACCGGAGCAGATCGCTGCCGCGCTGCATGCTGTCAGCCTCGGTCAGATCCATATTCCAGCGGCAATTGCCAGACAACTGGATCGCAATCAGCACACACCACCCTCCATTGCCCAGCGTCTGGCACTGCTGACTCCGCAACAACATCGGGTACTGGAACTGGTGGCCGAAGGTCTGCTCAACAAGCAGATTGCCGATCGTCTGAACATTCAGGAACGCACCATCAAGGCGCACGTTTCCGCCATTCTGGAGAAACTGCAAATGCGCAACCGTACTCAGGCCGGCGTGGCATTGCGCCAACTGGGCATTGCCGACCCCGATCAACAGTCGCAGTAACTACATACCCAGCGCAAACAACAGCAGCGCCAGCGCCAGCCCTCCCAACGGCACAATCACAGTCAATGCGCCCATCGGACCGTAGGCCTGGCGATGGGTTTCGCCGCAAATGGCGCGAATGGTGGTGACCACATAGCCATTGTGCGGTAATGAATCCAGCGCCCCGGATGAAATCGCCACAACACGGTGCAGCTGCTCTGCATTGACCCCGGCTTCCAGGTAGCCCGGCGCCAGTTCCGGCAAGGCAATGGCCTGACCACCGGATGCAGATCCGGTCAACGCGGCGATGGCGCTGACCGCCACCGCTGCGCCAAGCAAGGGATCGCCGGGAATGGATGTCATCGCCTCCACGGCGATGCTGAATGCCGGTGATGCTTTGGCGACGGTACCAAAACCCACCACTGCCGATGTATTGCCAATGGCCACCAGCGCACCCACCGTGCCCTGCTGAATGGCCTGATTGAGATGCATGAAATAACGCCAGCTGATCAGCACTATGGTCAGACACCCGGCCAGCAAGGCGACCAGCAGGGCTGACTCCTTGAGAGTATCGTGCAGCGCATAGGAGGTCGCCAGCACGACCAGCAGCGGCAGGATGCCCGTCAGCGGATGCGGCAGGTCACGCTCGTGCAGCTGCGGGTCATCGACGCGCTCGGCAAAGTTCTCGCCACGAGCGCGGGCGCTGCGCAACATGGCCGTCAGCCACCAGTACCCGGTGAGCGCCATGGCCACCGCGACAATGGCACTGACTTCCCACGCAGCGTAGGGCGTGGTGCCCAGATACTTGATCGGAATCCAGTTCTGGATTTCCGGTGAACCGGCGGAAGTCATGGTGAAGGTCACCGAGCCAAAACCAATCACGCCGGGAATAAAGCGTCTTGGCAGATCTGCCTGCTTGAACAACATCAGCGCCAGCGGATACACAGAAAACGCCACCACAAACAGGCTCACACCACCATAAGTCAGCACGGCGCAGGCTATGACAATGGCCAACGGTGCCCGGGCAGTGCCAAAGCGAGCCACAATCCAGTTGGCTACACTTTCGGCCGCGCCACTGTCCTCCATCAGTTTTCCAAACAAAGCGCCCAGCAGAAAAACAAAGAACCACGAAGCCACAAACCCGGTGAAGCCATCCATGTATGTGCGCAGAAAATTGACTTGTTCCAAATTCACTTCCTGCGGAAACACCCCGAGACCGGCACTCAACGCCACCAGCAACGCGCACAAGGGTGCCGCCAGCAAGAGATTCATGCCACGAATGGTCAGATAGATCAGCAGGGTCAATCCGGCCAGCAGGCCGATGGCGCTCAGCACAAGAAATTCTCACTGATAATAGTTGCAATCATTGCCGCCATGCTGCCTGTAGACGCGGCTCACTGTAACTGTACCAAGGTACAAGTTACGCCTGCTGCAACATCGCTTACGCTTGCCAACAATGAAAATCAAATATTGGGGAAACACACCATGGAGTCTGGTATGACAAGTTTGCGCAAACACACCTTCGGCTATGCCATCAGCCTGTTGCTGCTATTCAGTTGCCTGCTGGCGGTTCCGGTCTGGGCCCAGGATGACAGCGAAGAAGACCAAAAATCCGAACTGCTGGACAATGATGTAACGACCTCGGAGGACGACAACGCCGAGCTGGATAGTCTGACTGTCACGGCGCGACGACGCGAGGAAGCACTACAGGATGTGCCCATTTCGGTCAGTGTGTTTTCCGGTGAAGAACTGAATGCCCTGGGTGCCCAGGACATTACCTACCTGTCACAGGCTGTACCCAACACCACGCTGGAAATATCGCGTGGTACCAGCAACACGCTGACAGCGTTCATTCGCGGCGTCGGCCAGCAGGATCCGGTCGCCGGCTTCGAAGCCGGTGTCGGTATCTATCTGGATGATGTCTATCTGAACCGTCCGCAAGGCGTGGTGCTGGACATCTATGACGTGCAACAAATCGAAGTCCTGCGCGGCCCCCAGGGCACTTTGTACGGTCGCAACACCATCGGTGGCGCGGTCAAATACATTACCAAACGTCTGGGCAATGAGGCCAGCGGCAAACTGAGCACTTCGGTGGGCAGCTTCGGTCAGGTGGATGCCATTCTCAGCGGTGAATTGCCGATCACGGATAATCTGGCCGTTGGTGCCTCTTTTGCGACTTTCAATCGTTCCGGTTACGGTGACAATCTGACCACCGGCAAGGAAAACTACAACAAACAAATCATCGCCACCCGTGGCAGCATCGAGTGGACGCCCACTTCCGAGCTGTTTGTGCGTCTGTCCGGTGATTACCTGAAAGATGACTCAAACCCGGTGGGAGGCCATCGTTTCATTCCCGGCCTGCTCTCGGGCGCGCCAGTTCTGGATGATGTGTTCGACACTCGTGGCGGCATGACCGGACCGAACAATGCCGAATCCTATGGCGCAACATTACTGCTGGAATACGATATCAATCCAAACTGGATGCTCAAGAACATCACTGCCTACCGCGCTGACAACAACATCCAACAAGTGGATTTTGATGGTCTGCCAGCGATCGATGTGGACGTGCCGGTGATTTATGACAATCGCCAGAGCAGTCAGGAATTGCAGTTACTGTATACCAGCGATATCGTCAAAGGATTGCTTGGTTTCTATTATCTGGATGCCAATGCCTTCAACGTCTTTGACGTGGTGCTTGGCACCACCGGCGACCTGATCGGTCTGCCCGGACTGAATGCGCTGACGCTGGGCGACGTGGATACCAAATCCTGGTCTATCTTCACCGACATCACCTTTGATCTGGGGCAGCTGTTTGGTATGGATACTGACCTGGAGTTGGGCGTTGGTGGACGTTTCACCAGTGACAAGCGCTCGTCCACGGTATTGCGCCAGACCATGATCGGCGGCAATTCTACATTCTTTGGTGGCAATGCCGTACCCATTGCCACGACCTCGGATTTTGCCGGTTCGGAACGCTTCGAGGACTTCACACCACGCGTGACGCTGGCCTGGTCACCAGTACGAGAACATAACCTGTACGGCTCGTTCAGCCAAGGCTTCAAAGGCGGCGGTTTTGATCCTCGCGGAGCCACCACCGCCACACCGGATTTCAACGGCGATGGCGTAGTGGATGACAGTGAAATCTTCGAATTCATGCGCTTTTTGCCGGAAAAAGTGGATACCTATGAGCTGGGTCTTAAATCGGTGTTCGCCCAGGGCCGGATCAGCTCAAACATCGCGGTGTTCTACAGCGATTACAGCAACGTGCAGATTCCCGGCTCCATCGGTGTCGATGGCGATGGTGACGGCGTCGCCGAAACCTTCGCTGGCGTCACCACCAATGCCGGATCAGCAGACATCTACGGTGTGGAGCTGGATGGCAGCGCGCAACTCGGCCAGAATCTTTTCAGTCAGGGAGATGCGCTGACAGCAAGTTGGGCTTTAGGCTGGATTGACGCAGATTTCAATGAATTCATCGCGCTGGTCAATGATCCTGCCACCGGCTCGACTGCACTGCAAGATGTCTCAGATCAACGCAAGTTTCAGAACACGCCCAAATGGACTGCGCAGCTGCGCTTGCGCTATGACACGCAAATGGATCTGTTCGATGTGCCCGGCTATTTCAGTATCATCGGCGCCTGGGCTTATCGCAGCAATACTAATCAGTTTGATATCCCGTCACAATTTCTGGACCAGCCGGCCTACTCACTGTTTGATCTGAACATCATGTGGGCCACCATGGACGGTAAATACGAATTCAGTATTCACGGCCGTAATCTTGCCGACAAGGAATACATTGCCTCCGGCCATATCTTCGTCACTCCCGATGGCTCAACCTCGACCTTGGGGCTGGAAGGTGTTGCCAACGGGTTCTTCGGACCACCAAGAACTGTTACCGGAACTTTCCGCATGAATTTCTAGTAAGCTGCCGGAACCGGTTTTTTTGCCCGCCAAGGCAGCATGAGCGCAGCGTAGTTGGTCTACCTGAGTGCATGATAATCTGCTGGGCGAAAAAACCGGTTCGACCCGTTGGGTTGAACCTGAACAAATACCGTACTACGTTGTGCGTCGTTCATCCGCACTAACCAAACCTCTCCTCGCGTCTGGTCTGGCGTTTATTCAGGCTCAACAGCACAACCTGGCCAATCGAGAACGCCCGCTAGCGCAGGGAGTAAAACCACTCTGGCAGCCGGTCGAACGTAACACTGATGGACTGCGGGAAAACCACCCATGTCTATTGTTATGAGGCTCTGTTTTCCGTTCATTTTCATGGCGCACATTCGTGTGCCCGACCCCGGCGGGGCGGCTTGCAACCGTGCACATCAGCAATCCTGCCGATTTGTCGTTAAGCAGGCTCACTGTTCGCCTCATAAGATCGAATAGTCTGTCTCAAACTGACCTTCCATCGCTACAATCGACTTAGTCCGACAGGCTGCTAAATGAATCAAGTAAACTGACAACATGTTATCGGCCTACCTGGTTCTCGCCGCCGGTCTGATCTGGCTGGGGTTGCTGTTCTTGATCGCGCTCTGGGGCGAGCGTCGCTTCACGCTGCTTGATCGCCACTGGCACTGGATCTACGCGCTGTCGCTGGCGGTGTATTGCACCAGCTGGACTTTTTATGGCACGGTCACCCAGGTGGCGCGCTCTGGCTGGCCGGTGCCGCCAACTTTTATTGGCACCATACTGCTGTATGTTTTTGGTCTCGGTCTGCTGCAGCGCCTGATTCAAATATCGCGCGATCATCACAGCTCATCGCTGGCGGACCTGATCGCCACCCGTCTGGGCAAGGACGCCAGACTGGCAGCTGCGATCACTGCAGTGGCGGTGCTCGGGATGCTGCCGTATATCGCGCTGCAGTTGAAGGCCGTGGCCATGAGTTACGGCATGCTGACCCAATCATCAGGCACGCTGGCCGCACCATGGCAAGACAGCGCTTTGTATGTGGCTTTGGGCATGGCGGTATTTGCAATGTTGTTCGGCGCCCGCCGTGCAGTCGCCACCGAACACAATCACGGGCTGGTGTTGGCGATGGCTTTTGAGTCGCTGCTGAAGCTGGCGGTGATGTTGCTGATCGGCGTATTTGTGTTGTTCGGCTTGCCCGAATTACCCGTCATCACAGATTTTCCAAAGACTGACAGCAGTGGATTTCTGCCATTGATCGTGCTGGGGGCTGTGGCCATGTTTACCCTGCCCCATCAGTTTCATGTCGGCGTTGTGGAATGCCGCGATCAGCGCCATTTGCGCACTGCGCGCTGGCTGTTTCCAATTTACATGCTGTTGATTGCATTGCCGTTGCTACCTCTGGCGCGGGCTGGAAGTGCCTTGTTTGCCGGCCAGACTGTGCCTTCGGATCTTTATGTGCTGGCGCTGCCCTTATCACAGGGCCATGAGATGCTGGCCCTGCTGGCTTTTCTTGGCGGACTCAGTGCCGCCACCGGCATGATCATTCTCGCTTCACTGGCGCTGAGCATCATGATCGGCAATCACTGGCTTGCTCCAGTGCTGGTGCGTAACACCTGGTCGGATCAATCCGGCAGTGACCTGCGCGGGCTGGTGCTGGCACAGCGACGCATCGTCATATTAGGCCTGCTGTTGCTGGCCTGGCTGTACAGCCGTGCCTTGGCCGGCAATGATGCTCTGGCCGACATAGGCGCGGTGTCGTTTTCTGCATTGGCAACACTGGCACCGGGGCTGGCATTCGCCATCTGGCGACCGCAAACATCGCCCGGCGCCGTGCTGGCCGGCTTGCTTGCAGCAGCGTTGTTGTGGGTCTGGATCTTGCTGCTGCCCCTGCTGCTGGAGGCCACCAGCGGGCATCCGGCCTGGCTAATCAATGGCCCGGGTAATATTGGCTGGCTGGCACCTGAGCAGATGTTTGGTCTGGGTGATTGGAGCCCGGTTGGTCGTGCCGTGCTGGTCAGTCTAAGTGCCGGTATTCTGTTGCCGCTGCTGAGCGACTGGCTACTGGACAAGCGTGTCAGTGGCAAGGTGCTGACTCCGGGCACGCCACTGCAACAACCAGCATTGCGCAAACTGGCCGGCAGATTTTTGCCAGCCGAGCAAATCCGGCGCATCTTTTATGAACAACCGATCGAGCAGCTTGAAGAGCAGGTGGAAGTTGCGCTGGCACAGGTGCTGGGCGCTGCATCAGCCAGATTGCTGTTAAAAACCGCGCGCAACCGCAATCGCAATCTGGATGATGTGGTTGATCTGGTTGGGGAGACTTCTGCGGCGCTGCGCTTCAATCAGCAACTGCTGGAAGCTGCACTGGAAAACATGAGCCAGGGTATCAGCGTGGTCAATCGCAAGTTGCAACTGATGGCCTGGAATCGTCGCTATGTCGAGCTGTTCGGTTTTCCGGACAAGCTGCTGAACATCGGTCAACCCATCGTGGATCTGCAACGCTGGGCCATCACCCGCGGCTTCGCCGGTGTTGAGGATGACATTGAATCGATGCTGCAGAGACGATTGCTGCACATGCAGGCAGGTACTGCCCATCTCAGCGAGCGGCAGTTCCCGGATGCTACGGTGGTGGAAATTCGCGGTACACCGATGCCCGGTGGCGGCTATGTGGCTACGTTTACCGATGTGACCGAATTTCGTCGCAGTGAGCAGGCGCTGAAACATCTGGCTGACACACTGGAGCGTCGCGTCGAGGAGCGCACGGCAGAACTGAGCACCGCCAAAAGCGAGGCCGAACGCGCCAACAATGCCAAAAGCCGGTTTCTGGCCGCCATCAGTCACGACGTGTTTCAGCCACTGGGAGCGGCGCAACTGTTCACCCACAACCTGGCCCAACAGATTGCTGCACAGCAGCCAGGCAATGGTGCCCAGATCGAATCGGTACGGCATATCCATGCCGCGCTGCAATCGGTGGAAAGCCTGCTTGGCAGTTGTCTGGATCTGTCCAAGCTGGAAGCGGGACGCCTGCAGCCATTGCTGGAGGACTTTGCGCTGGAGGAACTGCTGGACGGGCTGATGCTGGAATACAGCGCGCTGGCGCGGGAAAAAGGTCTACGCCTGCGTCATGTACCGACCAGCCTGTGGGTACACAGTGATCGCCAGTTGCTGCGCCGGATCATCCAGAACTATCTTGCCAACGCGATTCGCTACACCACCAGCGGTGAGGTGCTGCTGGGATGTCGCCGTTTGCATGACAAGGTCAGCATTCAGGTATTGGACACCGGACCAGGCATCGCCAAAACCGATCAGGCGCGTGTGTTCGACGAATTTCAGCGTTTGCCGCACGGCAAAAACAGTGCCGAAGGGCTGGGGCTGGGGTTGGCAATTGTCCGCGGCATTGCCGAATTGCTGAATTATCCACTGCAGTTTCAATCGGTCCCGGATGTGGGCACGCTGTTCGGCGTGCAGGTGCCACTGGGTCAGATGGCAAGCAAATCAGCCCATCCGGACAGCAGTTTCCGACCGTTGAAGCTGCGCGTGCTGTGTATTGATGATGATGCCGCGACGCTAACATCGGAAGCCGATTTGCTGCGAAGCTGGGGCTGCGACACCCTGACCGCCGACAGCTGGCATGCCGCGTTGCAGCAGGTCAGCCAATTTCAGCCGCATATGCTGCTGGTTGATTATCATCTGGAACCAGCTCGTGACAACGGCTCTGAGCAGCGCAGTGGGCTGGAGCTCATCACCGTGATCCGCAACCTGCTTGATCGCGAGATACCGGCCATCATCATCAGCGGTGATCGCACAGACAGCATTCGCGTCAGTGTGCTCGCGGCCGACGTGCAGTATCTGAACAAACCGTTGCGGCCGATGGCATTGCGGGCCTTGTTGCAGCAAGTACAATGGCAACAGGCCTAAGCGATACTCGCTACAATGAAAAACATGACCAGGCGCGATCAATCACAACCCGGAAAAGATCAGTTTGCAGAAACAGTCGAGATTGCTGAGCATGTCGTGACTGACCCGGATGATCCGGCATTCCTGAACCTGTTCTCACACCTCGGGCGCATCAATGCCCCGGTGCCGCCAGAGCTATTGCAATGGCTGCGCGACGAGCACAACGACATCGACTGACCCCGTCACGAGTCACTCCGGCACAATCAGTGTGCCGTCATCAAATTCAATTGCGTCCGGCCCGGGATCTGCAGCAAAGCCTGCCGTCGTCATCGGCATGCCCGGTTTGTCCCTGACTACCTGGCTGGGCAACAAGTCATTGCCGTCACGCAAGTGCGCCCAGGCCTGATCCAGCGCAGCAAGAAAATACGGATGTATGGCAACGATGTGCTGGCGCATGCCGGGCACACCGAGCAAGGCATCAAAATGCTGGGCGTGTTCAATTTCGAAATAGCGCACCGTACTGCCGTGTTGCAACGCGGCCGCCACATACGGGCGAGAACTGTGGTTGACCGCAATCAGCGCATCGGCACGACCATGTACGATCAGCACCGGGATCGCATCAATGTCCGCGCTGGCGCGAGTGGCGGCAATGGCGGCCCGCAGAACCGGATCGGCGTCCTGCCACAATGACTGCCAGCAGCGTCCACTGGCCACCAGCTGTTCTGCACCAGCCAGCTTGTTGCCGGCGCGGTCGACAATCTCGACCCCGCCGGTCGGCGCAATACCGCTGCTGGTACCAAACCAGGCAGCACGCTCGCTGCGTGCGGCAGCACGGGCCTGACCGGTCTCATCGACCACGGCAAAACCCAGTTCACAAACCGGGTCGGCGGCTGACTTTTGGCTGTAGGCCTGGGCATAGCCAGCATTGATCGCCGGCCACAGGCCGAGACTGATATTGACCATGCCCAGCTGGCGCGCGGCAGTGCTCAGATTCAGCTCATCAAGCTTCGCACTGGCGGCAGCAGCTGCGGCCTCGTCCGGCAGCAGAGCGGCCATCTGCAAGGCTTCACAATGCTGCTGCAGCAGGCCCTGCTGCATAGCCCTCAACACACCAAACGGGGCATCGGTGGAGACATCCTGCAACACCGCGCAGGACTGATACAGGCCCAGCTGCGTGGCATAGGCATACATGGGCAACACCTGATCGCTGCTGATCGTGTTATCGCCGCTGCGCACCGCTACCGCTGCCTGCGGCGGATAAATGTTCGGCTCAGCAGCGACCACGGCATCGAACAGCTGTGTATGATCCTGCTCGGCCGCACGCAACACCGCCGAGCCACCGTTGGAGATGCCGGCGGCAATGGTTAGTGGCCGGGGCATGGCGGGATATCGCTGCTGCAGTGCATCGATGGCAAATCGTGCTGCATCAATCACCATCGCGCCCCAGTGCGCTTCCGGGTTGTCGCCGCTGTGCGCGTGCTTGATGGCAACCCGATGCTGGGCGGCCAGTTCTTTGCTGTGCGCTGGTGCAAAACCGCTGACTGTTCCACTGGCTGCAGTAGCGCCGAGCTTTTGCATGGTGCCGTCCAGCGCTATCGCTTCGTCGCTGGCAAAATCGTAAAAGCCGGTGCCGACGCCCTTGTCGGTGTACACCACTGCACAATCTCGTAACAGCGCCCAATCGCCGGTGACCGCGGCAGCACCATAAACGCCGCGCGAGCCGGACGCGGCACTGACTACAAGACAGGGCTGGTCGCGATCAAAGGCAGCCGGTATCTGCAGCGCCACGGCGTGCGGATAGCGCAGCACTGGCGACTGCCGCCAGGCCAGAATTTCCGTGCCCGGTACCGAGCGCAATGGGCCGTGCCAATCGCCGAAGCCGCTGCCGGTGACATCCTGCAGCGCGCGGTAGTTGCTGTAAATGGCCAGCCTGCGCAGCTGCAACGGATCGGGATGCTCGGGCTCGTCCAGAGCTGGTGGCGGTCCCTGTATTCCGGCCACGCCCAGACCACTGCTGACCAGATCATCCAACTGGCGCTCAATCTGCTGCAGCGTGCTGAAACTGCTGTCAGTACCGGTTTGTGGCGTGTTGTCGGTTTGCTTGCAGGCATTCAGGCACAGCAACAGTGCCAGGGCGGAAATCACGGGTTTGGCGCGCATGGACAGACTCCTCAATAATACGGATCAACCGTGCAACCGACGCACAGGTACACAGTGTGCATGATCCATGATGGTAGCGACAGATCGCCATTGTACGAACGTACCACGACGCCGGAGCACAGATTTGCTAGCATCATCACATTGTAAACTCACATCTCAGCCACTCATGCCCAACCCTGCAGCACGCAACATCCTCATCACTGGCGCCGCCAGTGGCATAGGTGCCGGTATGGCGCGCTTGCTGGCGGCCAGCGGGCATCGCATTGTGGTCAGTGATCTTGACCCGGATGCGGCCAGCAACGTTGTTGCACAAATCAATGCGACAGGTGGTGCTGCCACAGCGCTGGTGCTGGACGTGGGTGACTTTGACGCCATAGCCATGGCCGCGGAGCAGTTGCGCAGCGTTGACGTGCTGATCAACAATGCCGGCCTGCAGCATGTGACCAGACTGGAAAGCTTTCCAATGGCAAAATGGCAGCTGCTGTTACAGGTCATGCTCACCGGCGTCGCCGCGCTGACCCAGCAGGCGCTGCCGGGCATGCGTGAGCGCGGCTATGGTCGCATCATCAACATCGGTTCTGTGCATTCACTGGTCGCCTCACCTTACAAGAGTGCGTACGTGGCCGCCAAGCATGGCCTGATTGGTTTTTCCAAAGTCCTCGCGTTGGAAACCGCCGACACCGACATCACTGTCAACACGATCTGCCCAGCCTATGTAAAAACTGCGCTGGTGGAAAAGCAGATCGCCGCCCAGGCCAAAGAACACGGCATCAGCGAGCAGCAGGTGATTGATGAAATCATGCTCAAGCCGATGCCGAAGGGATGCTTTATCGACTTCGATGAACTCGCCGGCACGGCCGAATTCCTGCTCAGCAATGCGGCCCGCAACATCACCGGCCAAACCATTGTCATCGACGGCGGCTGGACTGCACGCTGATCCATTGCATGCCACTGCCGAGCTCTGCCCAGGCAGTGATTTGTCATCAGCAACAACCATTTCCCCGCGCCCTGGATTGCAACCTGGCCCCCAAATTCAAACAGTGCGATCATTCGGCCGAAAACTGGCTTCTTGGCCCGCTTACTTACCCTTCTGCTGCGATGCCACCTGGACGCTAACTGTGCACTATAAACAGCTCTTGCAAGTACGTTTCCGCTGTTGAGCGGCAACCCGGTAAGTTCATGAAAACGGGCTGCGCAGCCAACAATTAGTCGTCGAATCAATAGGCTATGAAGCTATACACATTTAGTGGTATGCTGAGCTGGCATACAGACGAATTCACCCTGCCTTAAGGAGAACGCCATGACATTTCTGAGCGACATGTGGTTACCCATTCTGCTGGCTCCTGTGCTTGTGTTTATCGCAAGCTCTGTCATACACATGGTCATTAAGAGCCATCACAAAGATTATAAGAAACTAGCTAATGAACAGGAATTACTCGCCGCCATGCGTGCTCACAATTTAACGCCGGGCGATTATGTATTCCCCTATTGCTGTGACATGAAAGAACTTGATTCGACCACCATGCAAGACCGGTTCAAGCAAGGCCCGGTTGGCTTCATGACCATCATGCCGAACGGATTATGGGCGATGGGCAAAACGCTGACGCAATGGTTTCTATACAATCTGCTGATCAGTGTTGTGATTGCACTCGCTGCATACCATGCCATACCTGCTGGATCAGCATATCCAATCGTGTTTCACCATGTGGTGCTGATAGCCATGCTGCCGTATGCAATCGCAGCAATACCCAATTCTATCTGGAAAGGACTGTCCTGGCGGACTACAGTGCGGTTTATTCTTGACGGCGTGCTATACAGCCTGTTGGTCGCGGGCACATTTGCCTGGCTCTGGCCAGCTGGTGGCAACTGACCAGTTATCCCGCCAGATAGGATTCAGGACCGCACCAGCCTCGCTGCCGACAAAGTCGACAGCGGGTGCAAAAAATAATGCCCTGAAAATAGCTACCTGGCAATAGCTACCTGGCAATAGCTACCAGGCAATAGCTACCAGGCGACTGTCTTGCTACTCAGTCTGATAATCAGCTGTGGCGACGGAAAAAACCGATGATCAGCAACAGCACAATGGCCCCGATCACGGCCGTCACGATACTGTTTAGCAAGCCCGTACCAACAGCTATGCCCAGCTGTCCAAACAGCCAGCCACCGATGACCGCACCGACGATACCAACGACAATATTGACAACAATGCCCTGACCACCGCCTTTGACGATCAGACCCGCGAGCCAGCCGGCAATGCCGCCGACTATCAGCCAAACCAAAATACCTTCCATCTCTATACTCCTCTATTATGATTGCAGTCCATTCTAGGGAACCGCCCAATAACTATACATGGACGCGGCGGTGTCTGTGCGGGATGCTCGGGAGAGGCCGTGGAGAGTGCGGATTGTGCATGCTAAATGAACGGCACGAAACCTGCCGGAATGTCCTCAAAGTCTTATACCATAGGGGTTTCAGCGGGAAGACCCAGCTCAGAAAGTACTCTCTACGAGCGAGGCAACGCCGACTGGCACTGCAGTCACACCACGCAAACTACGACTTTGGTGGACAAAACGCGCTCCCAAATCACGCTTCAAGGATAGCTGTGCCGATGTTTTCAAGTCAGTACACAGTGTATTGCCCCGTCAGCTCAATTAGCTGCAGGAAAATACGCTACCATGATGACTGATTGACAAGCGCTGCAACCGTGACCAAACCGTTTCTGATCATCCAACTGCGCCCTGAGGACGCCGCCGCCGACAGCGAACTGGCCGCGGTGCTTCGCTATGGACAGCTGCAGACCAGCAACACGGTGCGCCTGCGCGCCGAGCAACAGGGTTTGACGGCCAACAATCTGGATCGCTACAGTGCGATTATCGTCGGTGGCAGCCCGTTTGATATCAGCACGGCGGAGGCGGAAAAATCGGCCCTGCAGCGCCGGATCGAAGCCGACTTCATGCAGCTGCTGGACCAGGTGACAAAACGGGATTTTCCGTTTCTGGGTTGCTGTTCAGGCAACGGCTTACTCGGCAAGTACTGTGGATCACCCATTTCGCGCCGCTTTGCGGAGCCAGTGGGAGGGGTGGATATCAGTTTGACCGAAGCTGGCCACATGGACCCACTGCTACAGGGCATGCCGGAATCATTCAGAGTCATGGTTGGTCACAAGGAAGCTTGTGATGAGTTACCAACACAGGCGACGCTGCTGGCTAACTCTAGCAGTTGCCCGGTACAGATGTTTCGTCTGCAGCAGAACATCTATGCGACCCAGTTTCATCCAGAAGGCGATGCGCAGGAATTCATCACGCGCATCAACGTCTACCGCAACAATGGTTATTTCGAACCGCATCAAGCCGCTGAACTGATACAGCGCGTGAGTACTGAGCGCACACCGTGGGCACATGAGATTCTAAGACGATTCGTTCAGCGTTACTCTTGATCTGCCTCTACAATATGTAGTCCGTTAGAAACTGGCTGGCAGACTAATACCGACAATACTAGTGGCATTGGTCAGTTATGGTTTAAGGAGGAAGTAACGATCCTGAATTCTCATGACAACGCCATCCTTGCGTATTTCATGGATCCACAACTCTCTACCGACCGGCAGACCCTCACGACCGTGAAAACCATTGACCAGAGCATAGCGTTGTTCAGGAATAGCATGATAATAAAGAGTGGCCAGTTCAGGTCGGTCATATTGCTGACGTAACTGCAACGGCAGCTCATCGTAGCTGGGCAGATCAGCTTGCGGAGAAGCTACTTTCTTTGCCGGCGGTAGAGGTATATACTCACCAGCATAATCATGATCAGGCTCATCATGGTCTTGACCATCTTGTGCAATTGTATTATCACTGTACATCAACACCAACAACACGACAGCCTGAACTAGAATACTATTTTTCATATGACACCGCACCAGCCAGTCGCAGTAACCCAGGAACACCGGTATGACCTCAGAATTGACGCATGATTCATTTGCTGAATTACTTGAGCAGAAAGTAACAATCAGAATAGGCGAACTGAATCTACCCGCAACCATTGTTGAAATCAAAAAAGGCAACCGGCATGGTGATGCTGCCAATGACCCTTTTTCAATCATATTCATCACTGAAAGCATGGAAAACCACGGTCAGGGTATCTACACATTGATCCATACAGAATTTCCACAGCTGGATATTTTTCTTGTACCGCTTGGGCCCAAAGGTGACGGGATGAGTTACGAAGCAGTTTTTACCTGAATTATCTATCCTGACTGTGGCTCACGTGTCATCAAATCATACAAACCCTTGTCTTCCGTGCAGACAAAACCCAAGCGCTGGTATAGCCGCCTGGCAGGATTGTTTTTCTCCACATGAATACGCAGTGGAAGTCCACCCTGCTGCGCTTGTTTTATTAACGCTTCCAATATTCCCGTACCCAAACCGGAACCACGATGATCCGGCATCAGCGCGATATCAATCAATCTGATCTCATCGTCACGGCGGTCGACATAAAGTCGCCCAATTGACTTGCCTGATAAAAGAATAATTGAATATTTCGCAGCCGGAAACTGTTCCAGATAGTATTGATGTTGAGCATCAAACTGCATCTGCAAAAACTGTCGTTTCGTGGTTTCATCCCATGTCGTAAGCTGAGCTAACTCTTGCGCCCTGGTACTAGCATACAAATCGCCAAGAAACACCATGTCAGCATCCTGCTCCGGCCGCAGAGCAATCCCTGAAGGCAAACTCGGACACATTAAACTTGTTTCAGGTTGACTACCG
Source organism: Gammaproteobacteria bacterium (assembly GCA_021772955.1). Classification (GTDB taxonomy): domain Bacteria; phylum Pseudomonadota; class Gammaproteobacteria; order Xanthomonadales; family Wenzhouxiangellaceae; genus JAHJQV01. Next base: position 26,412 of record JAJFKZ010000043.1, read on the forward strand.
CTTCCAGGACTTTGCTGTCAGTCGCTGATGCCTGCAGATACAACATGATCTGTTCACCTTGCTCTGAGATCAATGCATAAATATCTTCATCTATTTGCTGGGCGGATGAGTGCCTGAAGCGTAAATAATATTGCTCGTCATACCCTGCACTTTCGATAGTCTGTAGATGCAAGGCGTGTGTTTTGTTAGCAGCCAGCGATCTGGATGCAAATTCCTGATTGAGCATGGCCTCAAAACTTGCTTTACTCATCTTCGACAATGCCACATTTGATGTTGACGACATGGCAAGGCTTATGCCGCATGTCGATAATGCTGCAGCAGTCAACAGGCTTTGTGAAAAATCTCGTCGATTCATTTTGACAACCCTCTGCTAATTGCGAGACGGAAACAAACCAACCAGGGCGATGATGAAGTTCATCGTCAGGAAGGGTTGCGCGTTATTGTGCGATTGACCACCGCCAGCATTCAGTAGTGATTGTGCTGCCATCGCTCCCAGATTGTTCGGTTCAGAAAAAATAGCATTGCCGCGGCCGAAATACCGGTTGGCTGGATCACGGCGATCACCGTCATCTGTGGATACCTCCATCGTATGATTATGATTAGGCATTTGGGCCTCAGTTAATGTGACGGATTCCACACCGCCGCGTTGACCCAGACGGCGATCCGTCAGCCCAGGTCCACTGCCTGGATGCATGGGCGCCCGACCTTTTAAATTGGGCAATGCGGTCGTGGTGCGTCCATCCCCACCGTAGGTGGTTCCGATCAGTGAAAACAATGCGGTGTTTTGTGCAATCGGTAATAACTGGCCATTGCAAAATGCCCAACCCCGAGGAGCGAAATTACCAGCAAATATCCTTATTTCTGCAATAAATGGTTCTGACATGGTAAGTTTCCTCTATTGACGTGACGGGAAGATGCCGAACAGTGCAATAATAAAATGCACACACAGGTACGGCATCAGATTGGTATGGCTCCGGCTGCCGCCGATACCAGTGACTGCAACCGATGCCAAATTGAACGGTGCCAAGTCCTCAACATAGGTATCAACCAGGGCTTCTGCAGGAGAGTTACCTACCGGGTCGCGTGTTGATGCCGAGCCAGCAGTGCCCTGGAACGGGTGCCCATGACTGGGCAACTGGTTAACCGTTACCGTTTCTTCTTCTGTACCTGCTTTGGCGCCAAGTATTCTTGGTGACAAGCCTGGTCCGGTACCGGCATGCACGGGGATTCGACCACGCATATCCGGTAATCCGAACGTAGTGCGACCATCTCCACCATAAATTGTGCCTAACAGGCTGAACAGGGCATCATTCTGTGACACTGCCAGTAACTGGCCATCACAAAAAGCCCAACCACGCGGTGCAAAGTTGCCCGCGAACATGCGAATTTCACCTACAAATGGTTCTGACATGGCGGGCTCCTAATTACGTGACGGG
>JAJFKZ010000044.1 GCA_021772955.1 Gammaproteobacteria bacterium
GCCGGCCAAAGCGGGCTTGGTATGCCTGATCGGGAATACTATCTCAGCGCTGACGAGCGCTTTGTCGAGTTTCGCAAAGCCTATCGCGACTACATGGTACGCGTCCAGCAACTGGCTGGCATCGAGAATGCAGCGGCCAAGGCTGATGCGATTCTGGCGCTGGAGACCAGTCTGGCAGAAGTCCACTGGCCGCGCGAGATGACCCGTGATATTCAGAAAATTTACAATCCGATGGCACCAGCCAAGCTGGCCGAAATCGCGCCGAAAATTGACTGGTCGGGAATTCTTGAGCAGTTGGGTCTGGCCAGTGCCGCGAGCATCATGGTCGCGCAACCGGATGTCATGACCGCCAGCGGTGACATCATTGAGAACACTGCACTGCAGACCTGGAAAGACTACCTCGCATTCCACTTCATCAGCGACAATGCGAGCCTGCTGTCCACAGAGTTTGACCAGGCTCAATTCGAGTTCTTCAGCAAAACCCTCAATGGCATTGAAGAACAGCGCGAGCGTTGGAAGCGCGGCTCCGATCTGGTCAACCGCAACCTTGGCGAAGCCGTGGGCCAGATTTACGTGCAACGACACTTCCCGCCTGCGGCAAAACAGCAAATGGACGAGTTGGTGGTCAATTTGCGTGCCGCACTAAAGGAGCGCATCCTGCACAATGCCTGGATGGACGAGGCCACACGTGAGGCCGCACTGACCAAATTGGCCACGTTTGAACCGCGCATCGGCTACCCATCAAAATGGATTGATTACGCATCGCTGAATATCGAAAACGGTGACATGCTCGGCAACCAGCTGGCCGTCACCGAGTTTCAGTGGCAGCGCGATGTGGACCGACTGGATGGGCCGGTAGAACGTGATGAATGGGGCTACCCGCCGCAGACCGTCAACGCGTCCTACAATCCGCTGCTGAATCAGCTGACTTTTCCGGCCGGCATACTGCAGCCACCTTTTTTTGATCCAGGTGCCGATGCGGCCGTCAACTATGGCGCCATCGGTGCTGTGATCGGGCATGAAATGGGGCACGGCTTTGACGATCAGGGTCGACGCTTTGACGAAACCGGCAAGATCCGTGACTGGTGGACTGCCGCGGCCGATGCAGCATTCTCGCAACGCACTGATCAACTCGGCGCCCAATACGACAGTTACGAGCCACTGCCGGGCATGCACATCAATGGTCAACTGACCATGGGCGAAAACATTGGCGATCTGGGCGGTGTGGAAATGGCCTGGTCTGCTTACCAGAAATTCGTTGCCGAGCATGGCGAACCAGCGGTTCTGGATGGCTTCACCGGCGCACAACGGTTTTTCATGGCCTGGGCCCAGGTATGGCGTGCAAAAAGTCGTGAGGACGCGCTGCGCCAACAACTGCTGACCGATCCGCACAGCCCGCCCAAGTATCGCATCAATGGTATCGTGCGCAATGTCGACGCCTGGTACGAGGCGTTCGACGTACAGCCGGATGATGCGCTGTACCTGCCACCGGATCAACGCGTCAATATTTGGTAGTCAATCGCATTACCCAACCTGCAAAGGCGCCATTGGCGCCTTTTTTAATACCTGTTCATGGCAGCTGCACTGCTGCGTCATGGTCAGACTGGCGCCGGCTAGCCCGCATATTGCATGAGGGATTCGGATTTTAGGGGAATTCTGCCAAACTACTTTGGCAGATTTTTCCTAACACCGAATAGGACAAACTGCACTTTTGCAATTTCGATCAATTCCGTTATAACTTATTGGCGTGCATACGCTTTTCTTACCTCAACGTCCGTCCTCGTGAAATATGCGGGCTAGTACTGGGGTAAGCAACCAGGCAAGCGGCCATGCTGAGGCGCCATGCTGAGATGCCAGGCTGACTGCAACATGGCCCAATGCCATGCCAAGGCCCGAGCCAACAGCTTTTTTCAGCCCATAAAAAAGCCCGCAAATGCGGGCTGATTTATTGGCTGGGGGAGAGGGATTCGAACCCCCGCTGACGGAGTCAGAGTCCGTAGTCCTACCACTAGACGATCCCCCAGTAATAGCGGTAAGCCATTTCCGGGATGTATCGGATCAGCGCTTGGAGTACTGCGTTGCCCGACGTGCTTTGTGCAAGCCAACCTTTTTACGTTCCACTTCGCGCGCATCACGGGTCAGATAACCATGCTTGCGCAAGTCCTTGCGCAGGTTTTCATCGTATTCCAGTAGCGCGCGACTGATGCCCAGTCGAATGGCGCCGGCTTGTCCGGAAATGCCACCACCTTCGACGCTCACGGTGATGTCGAAACGATCGGTCATGTCCATGGATTCCAGCGGTTGACGCACGATCATGCGCGCCGTGTCACGGCCAAAAAACGCTTCCAGACTGCGTTTGTTGATGGTGATTTTGCCTTTGCCAGGACGCAGGTAGACGCGCGCGCTGGAGCTTTTGCGACGACCGGTTCCGTAATATTGTTCAGTTGCCATAATTCGACTCTTTCGATGGTTAGTTCAGTTCCAGCGCCACAGGCTGCTGAGCGGTATGCGGGTGCTCGGCACCAACGTAAACTTTGAGTTTGCGGTACATCGCGCGACCCAACGGGTTTTTCGGCAGCATGCCTTTGACCGCGAGTTCAATGACACGCTCGGGGTGCTTGACAAGCAGATCCGCAAGATTGATGGACTTCAGGTTACCGATGTAGCCGGTGTGCCGATAGTACATCTTGTCTGCCAGTTTGTTGCCAGTCACCGCCACTTTCTCGGCATTCACGATGACGATGTAGTCACCGGTGTCGACGTGCGGGGTAAACTCTGGCTTGTGCTTGCCACGCAGGCGACGCGCCACCTCGGTAGCCAGACGGCCAAGTGTTTTGTTTTCAGCATCGATGACATACCAGTCATGCTGGACATCCTGGGGCCGGGTACTGGGCGTACTGGCAGTAAAAGTCTTCATGTTGATTATCCGGTTTACGATTGCTCGACTAAAGAGCGAGAATTTTACAGGATTATGGCACCGAGAGCAAGGTTGAGATCAGAAATAATCCTGGCGACAGTCATCCTGTCAGCACTGCACCGGCAACAAGCAGCTCAGTTGAGGGCGATGACCATGGGCTCCGGCACCGGCAATCGGAACGCAGCTGTTCAAATCAGCAATCGTGCTACCGGCTGACCTTTGATGACATGCTGGTCGATGATTTCATCTATATCGTCATTGTCAACATAGGTGTACCAGACCGCATCCGGATACACCACCACGACCGGGCCCTCTTCGCAGCGATCCAGACAACC
>JAJFKZ010000045.1 GCA_021772955.1 Gammaproteobacteria bacterium
CGAGTTGTCTCAGTCGGGCACCATGCAGGCCAGTGATCTGGCCGCCGACAGCTTGCTGGGCTCGTTGCGGAGCATTGGCAAGGTGCACAAGGACCGTGTCGAACGTGCCAATTTTGCCGTATTACGATCTCCGGATGTGCCGAGTGTGCTGGTGGAGACGGCGTTCATCAGCAACCCCCAGGAAGAAGCTCGTCTGGCCAGCCCCAGTCATCAGACGATTCTGGCGCGTGCCATGGCCGCGGGCATCGAGCAGCATTTTCATAATCAACCACCGCCGGGCAGCTGGATAGCTCACAATCGCCATCCCAGCCGTCACGTCGTCAGTCGCGGTGATACGCTGGGCGCCATTGCCAATCACTACCAGACCAGCGTCAGCAGCCTGCGCCAGGCCAACAAGCTGCAGTCTGACAATATTCTTGTCGGCACGGTGCTGGTGATTCCCAACACCTGATCAAATCAGTAGCCGATCACAAACCCAATCGCGACGCCAAGTCGCCATCCGCGTTGCGGCGCTGCTTGCAACGGGCGCGCCATGGCCTGCGCACGGTGCCTGGCAAAGCAACCCCACTAGCCCGTATATTTCATGAAGGGTTTGAGGAGCAGGGCGAAGCTGGCTAAGCAGATTGGACGATCGCCCGCAGAAGCATAGCCGTAGCTATGGTTCAAGGGCGATCGTTCGAGGTGCAACTCCAGATTTGGCCTGAACTCGAACTGGACAATCCGCGTCCACTCCACTATGCATAATTTTACTGTTATCGCCTTGTTTATTCTTAAAATAGGACCAGTAACTGTCCGCCTTCATGAAATAGGCGGGCTAGTTGCGCAGCATCGTTGTAACGCAGGCAGCTTCAAGTCCGCTTGACGTGCAAGGCACTGATGGCCAATGCCAGTAGCCACCAGATCAGGCTGGACATAAACGTGCCATAGAGTGAATAGTGGGTGTTCAGTGGAAACAGGATTAGCAGCAAACTCAGAAAATACGGCATGGCCTGTTGTCGGGCCAGCGCATCGGCCTGCTGCCAGCTGCGCAGCAGCAAGCCCATGAACGCCAGCAGCCCGAGCAAACCCAGGCCGCCACAATCGGCGAACGCCTCCAGAAGAAACAGGTGCGCATGTCGTGCGCCGCGCAGCTTGCCATCCTGATGCTGCAGCTGTGGATCATCGGCATCGGCATAGCTCGGGTAGGCCTGGGAAAAGGCGCGCACACCGACGCCATTGATCGGATGGGCGGTACTCATGCGCACTGCCGTCTGCCAGATCATCCAGCGCTGTGTGGTGGCAATCTGCAGATGATCGCTATCGGCCTGCAATACAACCAGACTGCTCTGCCAGCGCTGCTGTACCAGTTGTGACTGACTTGCAGCGATCAGCAAAATAGCGGCCATAACAGCTGCGCTGAACAGCAGGCGTCGCCACTGCCCGGTCTGGGCCAGTTGCAAATAGCGCCAGGCATAGATCAGCAGCAGCAGCGGCAGCAGTACCCAGCCCGCACGCATACCGGCCAGCACTACCACCAGCATGGTAGCCAGCAGGCCCAGCATGAACCAGCCACGCCAGCGTAATGGCCACAGGCGCTCCAGTAGCAGCGGCGATAGCATCGCCAGAATGGGACCGAAAAACCAGATATCATCCCCGAAAATGCCGCCCAGACGGCTGGGATTGGCCGGAAACCCCAGCAGGCTGGTGCCGGTAACGGTCTGGACCAGCCCGTCGATAACCCAAAAGCCGATGATCAGAGCCAGCAGACTCAGCAACAGTTGGAACGCCCATCGCTCACGCAACAGCAGCAGACAACTCACCGCGTACAAGGGAAAACGCAGTGCGGCCAGACTCTGGTTCCAGCTTTTGCTTGCTGCTACGGAGTCAATCGATGACAGCAGCATCGGTAGACAAAAGGCGATCGCCAGCCACAACAGCAAGCGCAGACAACGTCGAAGTGCCGGGTCATTGGCCAGCCTGGCGCGCTGTTGCCAGAGCAGCCACGGTGCGCTCAGGGCCAACAACGAGAACGGGATTTCCGCCAGGCGCGTAAACGGCAGCAGCAGCACAAACGCCGCCACCAGCAGCACCGGCAACAGTCGTATGACAGCGGATTCAGTGCGCATGACGTTGTGCCAGGGCCTGTTCGTAGATGGCCAGTGTGCTGGCCATGGACTGCGCCAGGCTGAAAGCATCGCTGGCTGGAACGAGCTGCGGATGGTGCAGCAAATGCAGAGTTTTTTGCAGCAAAGCCGACATATCGTGAACCGCCACGCGGCCTGCCGGGAACAGTACTTGCAGCTGCTCCGCCGGGCCGCCTTGATCCCAGGCCAGCACCGGGGTGCCGATGCTCAGGGCTTCCAGCACGGTGCGTCCAAATGCCTCGGGCGGTCGATCGGACAGGTTATAGACAATATCGGCAGCGGCATACCAGTCCGCCATATCGGTGCGAGCGCCGGTAAAGGTGACCAGCTGCTCGATCTGCAGTCGTCTTAGCAAGCTGTCCAGACGCTGGCGATAGCGCGAGTGGCGCCGACCGGCACCGACCACAACGCCATGGATATCTTGTCGCTGTGTCGACAACAGCTTGAGCAGTTGCAGAAAGCTGGCATGGCCTTTCCATTGCGTCAGGCGACCGGGCAATAACAGCAGGCGCTTGTTGCGTAAGGCCGGAAACTGCGCGTGAATTTCGTGCAGCCAGTGGGCAGAGGGTTGCTGGCCATGGGCGAACTGACTGTGATCGACACCACCATGAACCGTGATCACCCGCTGTGGATCAACCCCCGGATAATGGCGCAATGTGTATTGGCGGATGTGCTCGGAGACCGCAATCACGACATCAGCACGCGCCATGATGCCGCTGTAGGCATTCACTGAATAGTGGCCGTGCATGCTGCTGATGAGCAGCGGGCGATGCCGCAGTCCGCGCATGGCGAGCTTGACGATCAGCGCCGGAAAACGCGAATGCACGTGGATGATGTCAGGGCGAGTCTGCTCCAGCCAGGCCCGCAAACGCCTGACCAGTGTTAGCGTCGAGAGCCGTTTTTTGCCGATCGGCCAGTGCAGATGTTCAGCACCCGCTGCAGAAATGCGCTCAGACAGGGGGCCAGAGGCAGCAATTACGGTGAGCCGGTGACCCCGGCGGCGCAGGTATTCGGTCAACTCTGTGGCGACCAGCTCCGAGCCGCCGATGCCAAGTGCCGCAAGTACCTGGACAATATGCACAATGACGGTTTAGTCGATCAGGCTGAACTCTGCACCACAATACGGGCATTTGGCCTGGCCGCTTGCTTCGATCGGCAGATAGACGCGTGGATGCGAGTTCCATAATTTCATGTCTGGCAGCGGACAACTCAGCGGCAGATCAGCCCGCGAAACCTCATAACGATTGGCAGTGCTGGCTTCTGCAAGTTTGGTGTTGTCTGCATCGGTAGCGTGGACCACGAGGAACACTCCTTTGTGTCAATATAGTCGGGAAGTCAAAACGTGCTGACAGATATGCCGCAATGCAACATGCCTGTTCGCTATTGTAGCGAATGCTCAGACCGACCGGGTAGCAATGAGTGCAAATGATCGCAGCCGTAACAGCAAACCAGCCGCCAGGCAGCATTTATTGTGGCTGGACGATGGCCACCTGGGGCATCAGCACCAATGCTGGGCGCTGATCAGCGCCTTGCAAAAGCGCGCTGAGTTTGTGGTGCATCGCTATCGCATACCCAGCCATGCGCAGTGGCGTTATCGACTGGGAGGGCGCTGGCTGTTGGACACCGAACTGAATGGTTTGTTGAGCGCGCACGCCGACACGTTGATGCTGTCGGCCGGCCGGCGCGCGGCAGCAGTCAGTCTGGCCTGTGCGGTGCTCAGCGATCGCGTGTTTCGCGTGCAAGTGCTGGATCCACGCCGCTGGCGGGAGCGCTTCGACCTGCTGGTGGTGCCAGAACATGATCAATTGCAGGCCGACAACAGCGTCATCATGCGTGGCAGTTTGCATGATCTGCGACCGCAGAGTCTACCCGTCTGGCGCCGTGCCAGTGCCAATCTGCAAACCTTGCGCGCGCCGCGTTATGGGCTGTTGCTGGCTGGCAACGCGCAGCAGAACGAGGCCTTGTTCAAGTGTCTGGCGACAGCCTTGGTGCACGGTGGCAGTGCGCTGGTCAGTGCTTCACCGCGATTTGGCTCTTGTACGCAGTTGCTGCAGCGTAGCGGACTTGCGCACCACCCGGATGTGCGCGTGTTCGGCCCCGGCGGGACGGTACAAATCAATACTGATCGGGCCAGCTCGCTGCAGATGGTGTTGGCCTGGGCAGACGTGTTCCTGGTTGCTGCAGATGGCATCAACCAGCTCAATGAGTTGCTCGCGGTACGCAATAATCGACCGATCTGGGTCGCTGACCAGGCCATAGCCAAGCGTCATCTACGGTTTTTGCAGCCGCTGCTGGAGCAACAACTGTTGCAGCTGCTGGCAGATTTTTCCCTGCAGCCGCAGCAACGCACCGACTGCATCGCCGCTGATACCGACAAGGTTGTCGATGCCGTCATGCAGCGCCTGACGCAACGCGCCTGACGCAACGCTACTGGCTCAAAGTGCCTGGATCAATGTGTTTGGATCAATGTGTTTGGCTCAAAGCGGCTGCTCAACATCGGTCCCGTCAGCGTCGGCAAACACCTGCTGCCAGATACTCGCGACCTGGCTGGCGAGGTCTGCCGGCAATGGTTTCTGAGTGCCTGTGAGTTGCGCCTGATTCTGGCTATGCAGCAGTTGCAACCACAATGGCCGCAGCGTCTGACAGCGCGCTGCAAGCCAGGCCTGTTGGCTGGCCAGAAACTGCATTTGCTGCAGACCATTGCAGGGTATTTCGGTGTCCGGCTGGGCCTGCGTCAGCAACCAGTACTGCAGCAGAAACTGGATGCGCAGTCGGCTCTCGGCAAAGCCCTGTGGGCGCAGCCGCTGTTGTGTGGCTATGCGCTGATACATGCTCAACATGTCCTGGCGAATGCCGTCTGCGGCATGAGCTGGTGCCAGGGTCGCGTGGCGAATGCTGACAAAGGCCTGCTGCAAGGCCCGGCTACCTGCAACGCATCGGGCCCGCGTCAAGGATTGCCATTCCCAGACCCAGGCCCTGGTTTGCTGGTAGTCGCGGAAAGCTGACAGGCTGCTGACCAGCGTCCCGCTGCGGCCATTGGGTCGCAGTCTGGTATCAATCTGGTACAGTCTTTGGCCGCCGCCCAGGCTGGTCAACCAATGCATCAACTTCTGCACCAGCCGAGTGGCACTGTGTTCATGTTCGCGTGCTTCATCGGCATACAAAAACACCAGATCCAGGTCCGACTCATAATGCATTTCCATTGCCCCCAGCGAGCCGAAGGCGATCACGGCCAGGTCCAGATCATGGCCGCTGTGCTGCCGACAACAATCCAGACTGATGCGCACGATGGCTTCGGCCAGCCAACTCAGTTGTTGCCGGGCCTGATGGCTGTCGAGCTGGTCCAGTAATTCATTGCCAGCGATGCGAAACCGATACGACTGCTGCCACTGCTGCAACTGCAGCAATTGCTGTTCCGGATCATTGCTCGAGTTAATGCCAACTCGAACTCGTTGTTCCAGCTCGCTGGCGGAGGCAGCCAGATTAGACAGCAGACGCGGATCGATCAGATCATCCAGCAACATCGGATTGGCTTGCAACGCCTGCACCATGTAACCACCGATGGCACAAAATTCGACCATGCGCTTGCGCGCTGGCGGCATTTCCAGTAACAGGGCCAGGTAATTGCTGCGTCTGGCGATCGCGGCAATGATGCTCAGCGCATTGCGCAACGCCAAGGCCGGCGCTTTGCTGGCGCTGGCATCTTGTAGCAGCAAGGGCTGCAGCTGTTGCCAGCGCCGGTGCGCACTCGCGTCAACCAGTTTGCGATCTATCTGGTCACGCATGACGGTCAGCTCGCGCAGCTGCTGCTCGGTTGCGTCTGTAGCATCAAGCTTGAGTTGTTGCTGCAGCGTCTGCGGATTGCTGAACAGGTTTTCTGCCGGGCCGGTGTGGTGCTGGTGCTGGTCGACGAATTGGGCCCGAAACAGGCGGCTGACATGCTGACGATGGTGTTGCAGCTGAGCATACAAGCTGTCCCAATCGGCATAAGCGCAGAACTGTGCAAACTGAGCGCGCTCATCTGCTGCCAGCGGCAACTGGTGGAGTTGGCGGTCATCACGCATTTGCAGACGGTTTTCCAGGCGCCTTAATTCACAGTAGGCACGGTGCAGCCTGGCGGCATCGACTGCATCGAGATAATCATGCTGCTGCAAGCGTTGCAGACTGGTGAGCAGGTTATGGTGACGCAAAGACGGTTGTCGCCCGCCGCGTAACAACTGCAGCGACTGCACCAGAAACTCTATTTCACGAATGCCGCCACTGCCAAGCTTCAGGTGTTCACGGTGGCCCAGGCGCTCGGCCTGTCGACTGATGTCCTCGCGCATGCCGCGGATGCCTTCAAACAGGCCGTAGTCCAGATAGCGGCGATAGATAAACGGCTGCAGTTCCTGCAACAAGGCCGTGCCAAGCTGCTGATCCCCTGCGACCACGCGCGCCTTTTGCAGCGCGTAGCGCTCCCAGTCACGTCCTTGCTGCACGTAGTACTGTTCCATCGCCTGGCGCGACCAGACCAGTGCCCCGCTGTCACCGAATGGTCGCAGGCGCGTATCCACCCGGTACACCCGACCACCCTCCTGCACCTTGTGCAATGAGTTGCTGAGTGCCTGCGCCATGCGCATGAGATAGTCCTGCGCATACAAACGTCTGGGACCGCTGCTGCGATCAGCACCATTGTGGACAAACATGATGTCGATGTCGGAAGAGAAATTCAGTTCTTCGCCACCCAGTTTCCCCAAAGCGAGAATACTGAACTGAAAGGGCTCACCACGAGCATCTTCAAGGTCGCCGAAGCGGCGTTGAAAATCCTGTCGATGCCAGAGCAGTGCTGCCTGCAGACAGTACTCGGCGAGTCTGCTCAATTCGCTCAAGGTGCTGATCAGATCCGCTTCGTCACAGACATCGCGCCAGCAGATACGCAGCGCTTCAGTTTGCCGGTAACAACGCAGCTGATGTTCCAGCTGGACCAGACTCAAGCTCTCAACAGCGTCTTGCGTCTCGGTCACAACGGCGGCAAAATCGGCCACCCCGGCCTGCTGCAGGCGTTGCTGATCGATCAGCGCCTGGCAGGCCTGCGGCCACAAGCGCAGGCAGCGTTCGGCAAAGGCTGAATAATCCGTCAGCTGCGACCATGTTCCATTGGCTTGGTCGGGCATCTTATTCGGGATCGTTAGTGGCGTCGACGAGCTGCTCTAGTATGTAATCCGTAGTGGCTCGCAATTGAGCATCGGTGCACACATAACACAGGCCACGTTCCGGCATGTCCTGGTAACCGTCCAGAACACGCTGATAAGTCAGCGCGCGAGGTTGTTGCAAGATGCTCTGCCATTGTTGCGGGCGTGACAGCATCGGTGCTTGACCGGCACCGCTGTCGTGGCAACCGGCACAGACAAACTCATAGATAACGGCCGCTGGATTGGCTTTGTCTGCAGTAGCCGGTGCCACATCAGTTTGCCAGAGCCGGTACAGCGAACCGGTCTGGGTGAGTATGTAGACGGCCCCCTGCTGGTCAACTTTGAGATCACGGATACGTGCATCAATTTCTGTCAGGATCGGGTATTCAGAGCGAATGCGCCCGGCTGTTGGGGATGCCGGGTCGACAGCATCGTAATCCAGCAGGCTGACATGCTTGCCTTTCAATGCCCCAACCAGCAAGTGGCCATCCCACTCGGGGAACATACTGCCGCGATAAACCAGCAGAGGTGAGATCGCCTCGGAAGGCAGATAATAAAACAGCGGCTGCAACATGCCGCGCCGGTGTGTGTGTTCAGAAATACTGGCGGTGGTATAACTTTTGCCATAGGTAATGACCGGCCAGCCATAGTTGCCGCCGGCGCGAATGATATTGACCTCATCACCCCCCATCGGGCCATGCTCGGCCTCAAACAGCAGTCCGCTGGGCGCATCAAAATACAGCCCCTGGGCATTGCGCAGGCCCAGCGCATAAATGCGGTCATCGATCGTCGCGTCAGTCACAAATGGATTGTCGGCGGGAATCGAACCATCATCGTGCAGGCGCAGCAGTTTGCCCTGCAACAGCTGACCCATTTGCGCGATACGCCCCTCACTGCGATCGCCAATGGTGATGTACAGATAGCCCTGATCATCAAACGCCAGTGCACCACCGAAATTGGACGGTGACCAGCCGAACGGATCGGCGCTGACAATGCGTTTGATATCGTGCAACTGGTCATCAACCAGGGTGGCGGTATCGACCACGGTCTTGAAGTATTTTCCGGTTTCAGGATCACTGATCACATAACTGAAATACAGGCGCTGATTGCGGCTGAAATCAGGGTGCAGGGCAATATCCAGCAAGCCGGTCTGTTGCGCGCTGGTGGCAACCTTGGGCACGCCAGCGATGGCGCTCAGTTGACCATCGGTCAACGACAGGCGCTGCATGTTGCCGGCGAATTCAGTGATGATGATTTCATCGGCATTGAGAAACTCAAAGGCCCAGGGTTGCTGCAGCGTATCAATGACCAGCTCGAGTTTTGCCTGGCGCTGATTGACGGCGGCCAGACTCGGCAAGCTGCCTTGGTAAGGCGGCGGTTGTCCTGACTGGGTTTGCGTCTGGGCGCGGTCGGGCTGCGGTTGCGTCGATGCCTGCACGCTGTCAGTGTGATCCGATTGGTCAACGCTGGTGGTGGCCAGAGCATCGCTGACAGCTGCAGATTGCTGATGGGTGTCGCCGGCGTCAGCTGCCTGGTCAGTGCTTTCGCCACAGGCGCTCAGGCCGAACACCAACAGCAACATCTGCAATGGGGCCTGTAGCGGTGATTTCATCGGCAATGGTGACGGGAAAACATCTCAGCATTCTGCGCCAAGCCTCACCGGCTGGTCAATGACCAGCCGGGGAAACGGGCCTCAGTTGGGGTAGTTATTCGAAGCCGTCGGCAAACACGAAGTCTTCTGGATCTTCAAATTCGACTCGCGCCGGGCTGCCATTGCTGATGGCAGCGTCAACGGTGCCATCACCGTTCAGATCCAGCTCGGCGCTGATCAGCACTTCCTCGATCACCGTGTTGCTGAGGCTGGTGACAAACAGGCCCTGGCTGTCGGTTTGGCCGCTGCTTTGCGCCAACTGCGCCGACCCGGTGCTGGCCAGGGTGACTTCGACGGAGCTGACCGGGGCAGCGTCACGATTGACCAGTTGCAGTGCGACAATGGCGCTATCAATGCCGTCGGCGAGCACATTGTGTCGATCCACACTGAGTGCTGTCAGTGGGTCGTCGATGGCGACCACGCCGTCGCCGGGCACAATGGCAACTACGATGGGATCATGATCGGCAGCGCGAAATGCATCCGGTTGATAAAAGTCAGCCGGTTTCGCCACACCACCGCTGAGGTTTTCCTCGTTGTAGTCAAACGCGGCGAGCTCATCGCTGTTGCTGTGCCAGTGGGTGGCATCCAGCACTTGCAGTGCCAGTGACGGGCTGGCAATGGCATGATCCAGCGCGCCAGCCTGGCCAACAAAGGTGAATGAGTAGGCCTCATCGGTGGCGTCGAATTGCTGGCCGATATCAACCAAGCCGTCGTCGGTCAGCGCCCGGATCGGATCTTCCTGGCTGTAGCTGTTGAGATCACCGAGGATGATATAGTCCGGATCGCCGCTGGCGGTGGGGTCATTGGCCAGCCAATCGGCCAGCGCTTCGGCCGCTGCGCTGCGGCTGGCATTGAAGCAGGCCTGACCGTCACCCTGATCGGCATCGTCGCCACTGGCACCACCGCAGCCCTTGGACTTGAGGTGGTTGATGTCAACAGTGAGTACTTCACCGCTGGCAGTGTGCTGGAAAGTCTGCGCCAGCGAGGGCCGGTTGCGACTGCTGTCAAAACGTGGATCCACACTGGCATCGAGAATGGCAAAGTTGCCTACCGGTGTCACGGCGGCCGGCTGGTAGATCAACGCGACCTTGATGGCATCATTGCCGATGGTGCCGGTAGCGATGAAGGACCAGGTGTCCGGGTTGCTGGCAGCATTGAGGGCATCGATCAGCGCTTGCAAGGAAGCACTGGCGTTGTTCTCAATCTCCACCAGGCCGATGATGTCGGCATCCATGGCGAGAATGGTGGCAACCAGCTTGTCGGTCTGACGCTGCAGCTCGCTGGTGGAGTCGGCACCGCGACAACCGGAACTGGCCGTCGGTCCACAAATTGATCCGCTGCCATCCAGCGTGCTGAAGAAATTCAGCACGTTCAATGCCGCCACACGCAGTGGTGTTTGCGGCAACTGTGGAGCATTCTGACGCGGATTGGCGGTTTCAGCAAACACCAGCGGCGCAGTCGGTTCGATCTTGTAGTCGCCGAAAGTGAAGTTCATCACTCCACTGAGACTACCGAGCTGGTAGCCGTTGCGCACCGGGTTGCCGGCGTTGAGCGGGTTGCTGTCATCGCGACCGACCACAAACGGTTGCACACTGCTGCCATTGCGGCCGTCATCAACAATAATGCGATTCAGGTCATTCAGTGCTTGCTGGTTGCTGGCATCAACACCTGGCAGAACGGTCTGCGTGGGCTGTAACAGGCGACCATCAGACAGCGTGAATTCACCGAAACTCACCAGATCGAATTGGTCAGTTACAGTCAGCGTCTGAGGCAGCACCACCGCCATGCCCTCGACAGTTTCCAGTGCAGTTATGTCGGCCAGTGGTAGCGTAATGGTGGCAGGAGTCACGGTCTGCCCGCTGCTACAGATGGTGATGTCACTGACGTTATTGATCTGGGTCAGCTCGAAAAATTCGGTGACCTGACCACGTACGCGCACGACATCGCCGGGCGATACATCCAGGCTGCTGTTGAACACAAAGATGCCTTCCGAGGTCAGCGCATCGGCATCGGTGTCGGCATCTTCTTCCTGCAGGAACAAGCCGCCTAGTTCACCAGGCTGCAAATTGGCAAAATCTCCCACCACGACTGCTTCCACATCGACCACCGTGCCATCCGCCAATGGGGTAGCGAAGGCGTTGCCCTGGATGGCATGGATCAGCGTGGTCGGCGCACCGCAGGCAAACGGCGGTGGCGGGTTGCAATCGGAAGGTTGTCCGGGCGAGACCACGGCTTCGCACCAGGTCGCGGACAGGTCTTCGGAAGTTTCGTCGTGGCCCTGGGCACCGTTGCCACCGGCTTTGAGTTCATTGCCTTCGCTGAGGTCATCGCGCTGGAAGCTGTTGCCAATGGAGTGGCCCGCGGCAGCGACCACGTCCTGACTGGCAATGGCGGTGTCGGCCAGGTAACTGCTGGCATCGGCATCGGCATCCGGGCCATCGATGCTGATACCGGTCTTGTCCACCGCTTCAGCCTGATCGCCCCAGATCGCGTAATCCAGATCGGTGACCAGATCATTGACGCCGTCCCAGGTAAACAAAATCACCATTTCACCACCATTACTCAGCCCGCCCTGGCTATTGATCGAACCGGGCAAGGCCGCACGCATATCGGGAATGGCATCAGCTGTTGAGTCGTCTTCAAACAGCTCATAGTCCGGCACAAAGCCGTATTCGGTGTTGAAGGCCGCCGAGCCAGATAGCGATACGGTCTGGTATGCGCCAGCAGCAATGCTCGCACCATCCGGAAAGCGTGCACTGAAATCACCGGAGCCACCGCCACCGGTGCTGGTCAGATCGCCGGTAACGATGTTGTAGTAAAACACGTTGGCAGCGGTTGCGTCGGTGATGTAGACATTGCTCAAATCCACCGACACGGGATTAGGATTGTGGATTTCGATGAATTCACCAGCGCTTGGTGTAACGACTATCTCGCTCAGCAGCAAAGGCAATGGGCCAGCGCCAGTGTTGCCACAATCGGCGCTGTGGCTGCCGATACCAGTAAAGGTATCCAGGGCAAAGCTTTCCCACTCCAACGATGGATCAAAGACGTCATCAGGATTGCTGTCACCGGCACAAACGGAAAAAATCCGGCGGAGGGTTTCGTTTTGGGTGCCGACGCCATTGGCAGACCATTCGTTACCGGGGTCAAAGCCTGCCTGACCAATGCTGTCGATGACCACACCGTTGTGGCGCAACACTACCGCATCATCGCCGTTGAAGGCCAGGCTGCCAGAAGTTTGATCGGCAGAGTTGACCAGTGCTGCGGTAGCAAGAGGGTTGGCCACGACAAAAACCGACGTGTTCTGGACGTTGCCATTCAAGGCAATGGTCGCCGTTGCTACCGGGTTGCCATTGAAAAATATCTGCACGTCGTAGTTGGCGGCAGCAAGATCGATATCGCTACCGGTGCCATTGAAGATTTCCAGCGCTTTGTTGCTACCGGAGCCTTCGATGTATTCGGACAGAAACAGATCGCTGGCCTGGGCATGAACAGGGCCTGATACCAACAGTAACAGACAGTATGTGGCAAGGCAGAAACCTGGATGGGCGCGAAGGCGTTGTGTCAATGTCATGATGAGCATGCTCTTGGTGAGTGGCGGAAAACGGTATTTACTGTGTTGCCAATTCGGCATTGGCCGAAAAGGGCAGCGCACAGCGCCGACACATTATAAGCATGTTATGTGACAAAAAATCGACAGTGCGGTGGCAGTAAACGCGACCGCAGCAACCAGCAGCGGCCATAAAAAAAGCCCCGCAGTGCGGGGCTTTGATTATTACTAAGGGCCAAGTGGCTTTACATCATGCCGCCCATGCCACCCATACCGCCCATGCCGCCCATGTCCGGGGCGCCGCCAGCCGATTCTTCCTTCGGCAACTCGGCAATCATGCATTCGGTGGTGACCATCAAGCCAGCGATGGAACCGGCGTTTTGCAACGCAGTGCGGGTGACCTTGGTCGGATCCAGAATACCGGCCTCGATCATGTCCACGTATTCACCCGTCGCGGCGTTGTAGCCGTAATTGCCCTTGCCGTTGAGTACCGCATTGACGACCACGGATGGCTCGCCGCCAGCATTGGCGACGATCTGACGCAGTGGCTCCTGCATGGCGAGTGCGGTCAGACGCACACCAGCGGTCTGATCGTCGTTGTCGCCTTTGAGCTTGGCAATGGCCTGCAGAGCTCGAATCAGAGCCACGCCACCACCAGGGACCACGCCTTCTTCAACCGCAGCACGGGTAGCGTGCAGTGCATCTTCGACGCGTGCCTTCTTTTCCTTCATTTCCACTTCGGTGGAAGCACCAACCTTGACCACGGCAACACCGCCAGCCAGTTTGGCCACGCGCTCCTGCAGTTTTTCACGGTCATAATCGCTGCTGGCTTCTTCAGCCTGGGCACGGATGACTTTGACGCGTTCTTCGATCGTTTTGGTCTTGCCAGCGCCATCGATGATGGTTGAGTTATCCTTGGTGATCTGAACCTTCTTGGCTGAGCCCAGTTGTTCCAGACCCGATTTTTCCAGCGTCAAACCAACTTCTTCCGCGATCACGGTGCCGCCGGTGAGTATGGCGATGTCTTCCAGCATGGCCTTGCGGCGATCGCCGAAGCCCGGTGCCTTGACCGCGGCAACCTTGACGATGCCACGCAAGTTGTTGACCACCAGCGTAGCCAAAGCTTCACCTTCGATGTCCTCGGCAACGATCATCAGCGGGCGGCCGGACTTGGCTACAGCTTCCAGAATCGGCAGCAGTTCACGAACATTGGAGATTTTCTTGTCGTGCAGCAGAATGTAGGGGTTTTCCAGTTCCACCTGCATGGCCGACTGATCGGTGACAAAGTATGGCGACAGATAGCCACGGTCAAACTGCATGCCTTCAACGGTTTCCAGTTCATTTTGCAGACCGGAGCCGTCTTCAACGGTGATCACGCCTTCTTTGCCGACCTTGTCCATGGCCTTGGCGATAATGTCGCCGATTTCGGCATCACCATTGGCAGACACGGTGCCCACCTGGGCGATGGCGCGATTGTCGACCACCGGGGTAGAGAGTTTCTTGATTTCCTCAACCGCTTTGATCACGGCCTTGTCGATGCCACGCTTGAGGTCCATCGGGTTCATGCCGGCGGCGACTGCTTTCATGCCTTCGCGCAGCATGGCCTGAGCCAGAACGGTAGCGGTGGTGGTGCCGTCGCCAGCGCTGTCAGAGGTCTTCGAAGCCACTTCCTTGACCATCTGTGCGCCCATGTTTTCCAGCCGGTCTTCCAGCTCGATTTCCTTGGCTACACTGACGCCGTCCTTGGTGATGGTGGGTGCACCGAAGCTTTTTTCGATAACAACATTACGGCCTTTCGGGCCCAAAGTAACCTTGACCGCGTTGGCCAGTTTATTGACGCCGCGCAGCATATGCTGGCGGGCGTCTTCGGAAAAGCGAATTTCTTTTGCGCTCATGTTAAATTTCCTCAAAAATCGTTGATGTGTATTGGCTAGATGGTATATGCCGGGGGGCTTTACTCGGCCACGGCCATGATGTCGCTTTCGTTCATGACCAGCAGGTCTTCACCGTCGAGCTTGATTTCGGTGCCGGCAAACTTGCCAAACAGCACGTTGTCGCCGACCTTGACGGTCAACGGGCGCAGATCGCCATTGTCAAGTGGCTTGCCATGACCAACGGCAACGACCTCACCACGTATGGGCTTTTCCTTGGCAGCATCCGGGATAACAATGCCACCAGCTGATTTTTCTTCTTCTTTGAATCGTTTAACGATGACGCGATCGTAGAGTGGACGCAATTTCATGCTCGTCTCCTAAGCAATGTGAATAGATCAAAATCTCCGTATCCTGAGATACCGGAGCATTCCGTAAATTGTCGTGGCAAACAAACCGCGCTCAAGCGGTTTGCTATCGCTGCGACGATGACCGCAAATTGGGGACTAGGTTTTGCATTTCAAGGACACGAGGTACAAAATCGTGTATGTAGTTCAACGCGTAGGCCGCCATTCCTGTATGTACCAGTGCAGCAGCAACGGCAGCGAGGCCAGCGTTTCGCGCAGGCGAATGGCAATGGCGATACTGAACATCAGCTCCGATGGAATGGCTAACAGGCTGCCGGCAGCCACAAAAGCGCCTTCCTGCACCCCGACCCGTGCCGGAATGGCAAAGCTGACGGTCTTTACCAGAACCACAAGACCCGTGATCATGGCCGCATCGGCAATACCGATATCCGCGTCTAACAGCCAGGCAATGAACATGATTTCCGGCACCATCAAGGCGCGTCCCAGCAAGCGCAACAACACCGAGCCGAGCAGCACCTGTGGTTGTCGCCAGATCTGCAGCAGACGTTGCTGCGCGGCACTGGTGTCGGTGGCCAGGACGTTCCAGCCGCGTTGGCTGAAACGTTGTTGCAGCCAGCGCGCCAAGCGCGCAGAGGCCAGCAGCTGGATGGTGATAAAGCCGATGATGATGGCACTCAGGACGACACTGCCGCTGGCACTGGCAAGCAGCAGACCAGCATCGGAGGTGGTGAAGCCAAGAATGGCCAGGCCGGTCAGCGACCAGCACAACGCGGCCACAGCATGCAGGCTCAGATCGACGATGCCGGCCGCGGTCGCGGTTGCGCCGCTGACCCCTCGTTTGACCAGGTGTCGGGCCTTGAGCAGGTCGCCACCGATGGCAAAAACCGGCAACAGGTTATTCACCGCGCTGGCGCTGGCGCTGGCATACAGCGTGTCACCAAAGCGCGCACGCTGGCCAACTGCAAACAGCCATCGCCAGGCGCCTGCCTGGCTGAGCCACAACAGCGGTTCAAGCAGCAACACCAGCAACAGCGCCGGACCAGCTGCGCGCAAAGACCTGGCCAGTGCGGCATAGTCCTGCTGCCATAGAACATAGAGCAGAACCAGTAGTCCAACTGACCAGCCTAGCAGAGGTTTCAGTTTCATCACCGGGCCTCGTTGAAAGAACGCGTATTGTAGCTGCTGTCAAGGCTGCTGCATGCAGGTTCGGGCATTGTGTCAAAATAGTGCGTCATGGTTTCTGTGGTCATGTGCAGTCAGTCTGCACGGCTGAGTGAACGGATCAATGCAACACGATAATGAGCAAATGCTGTTGGTGCTGAGCAGTTGTCCGGATCAGGACTGCGCCGAACGTCTGGCAACATTGTTGCTGCAGCAACAACTTGCCGCCTGTGTGCAGATTCTGCCGGGGCTGACCTCAATGTATGTCTGGGAGCAGAAACTTTGTCAGGAATCCGAGTGTTTGCTGGTCATCAAGACAGTGACTGCCAACTGGATCAGGTTGGAGGTTACCTTGCGGCAACAGCATCCGTATGACGTTGCGGAAATTGTCGCGATCGAGGCCAATGCGGTCAGTCAACCGTACCAGCAGTGGTTGCTGCAGACCATGCACATGAGCCTTTGAGCTCAAATAGTCTGCTCGTCAGCCGCTTAAAACAGTGATGTAACAATGATGGAAAAATACCCGATGCAAGCCAGAATACGTTTTCGCAATTCATTAGCGCAGTTCTCGACCCTGTTTCTGGCCGCGCTGCTGCTGACAACGTCCGTGTCGGTGCAGGCCATCGATGCTGACGAATTGCTGGATGTTGATCAGGCCTTTGCGCTCACCGTGCAAGCCGATAGCCGCACGCAAATCAAGCTCGATTGGGCCATTGCCGAGGGTTATTACTTGTACCGGCACAGCCTCAAGTTTTCCAGCCCGGACACCGCAGTCAGCATCGGCGCAGCAGACATACCCGCGGGCAAGGCCCATGTGGACGAGTTCTTCGGCCCGGTAGAAACCTACCGCCATGCGCTGCAGGTGCAGCTGCCAATCAAGGTCGCAAGCGACGCCACCAGCCTGACCTTGCGCGTTGGCTATCAAGGTTGTGCCGATCTGGGCGTGTGCTATCCACCCGAGATGGCCACGCTGACGATTGCGCTACCACCACCAACCCTGCACACCCAGTCAGCGCAACAGTCGGTGGGGCAAGCACTGTCAGCCACGCAACCCGGGCAAGATCCACTGCCGGTTAGCAACGGCAGTGTCGATGTGATCGGTGCTCTGCTGGGTCAGCCCGGCGGCGACGAAAACCTGCCGTTGCAGGATGAAGTGTTGCCAGCCGCCCAGGCATTCACCTATGAAGCCATCGCCATCAGTGCCGACACCTTGCTGGTGCGCATGACTCCGGCAGATGGCTACTACCTGTATCGCGACAAATTCATGTTCAGCGTGCTGGAAGACGGGGTCAACGTCAGGCTGGTGAACCTGCCACCGGGAACACCCAAGCACGATGAGCATTTCGGCGCGGTAAGCGTGTACGAGCAACAGGTGGAAATACCGGTCAGTTTGGATCGAATCGATACGCAGATCACCAACATCCATCTGGCAGCAGATTTTCAGGGCTGCAAGGATGAAGGTATCTGCTACCCACCGATGCAACGGCAACTGGCGGTCGAACTGCCAGCCCTGCCCACAGGCGCCAGCTCCGCTGCGGCCGCTACGGGATCAGTGATGGGCAATACCGTGGCGGCTCGCGGTCTCAGCGGTGCCGCCGGGGTTGCGGCCACAGACGAGTCTGCTGTGGATGTCGCCGGTGCTGTTGCGGGCGCGGTGGCAGCCGATACCACAGCGTTGCTGTCCGAGCAGGATCAACTGGCGGCAACGCTGGCGGAACGACCGTTGTTTGCGATGCTGCTGTTTTTCATCGCTGGCCTGCTACTGGCTTTCACACCCTGTGTGTTTCCGATGGTGCCGATTTTGTCTGGCATTATTGCCGGTCAGGGCAGCGACATCACCACCCGCAAGGCCCTGCTGCTGTCGGTGGTGTACGTGCTGGCCATGGCGCTCACTTATGCCGGGGCCGGCGTCATCGCCGGGCTATCCGGTGAAAACCTGCAAGCGGCGTTCCAGAACCCGTGGATCATCAGCTCTTTCAGCCTGTTGTTTGTATTGCTGGCGTTGAGCATGTTCGGGTTCTATGAGCTGCAGCTACCGGCCTCGCTGCAGACCAGGCTGGCGTCATTCAGTAATCGCCAGCAGGGCGGTACTCTGATTGGCGTCGCCATCATGGGCTTTTTGTCGGCACTGATTGTCGGCCCATGTGTGGCGCCGGCCTTGATGGCGGCGTTGATCTACATTGGCCAGAGTGGTGATGCCGTACTGGGCGGCACGGCGTTGTTCGCCATGGCCCTGGGCATGGGTGTACCGCTGGTGATATTTGGCGTGTCGGCCGGTAAATTGATGCCAAATGCCGGCGCCTGGATGAATGCGGTCAAGGCGTTCTTCGGAATTGGTTTGCTGGCACTGGCGATCTGGATGCTGGAGCGTATTTTACCGGGCAACAGCATCATGCTGCTGTGGGGTCTGCTGCTGATCAGCAGTGCCGTGTATCTGGGCGCACTGGAACAGGTAGCGCTGGGCTGGGGCAGGTTGTGGAAAGCGTTGGGCGTGGTGTTGCTGGTGTTTGGGTTGATGCAGTTACTGGGTTTTGCCAATGGCGGCGATGACTGGATGCGACCGCTGCACAGCTGGCGCAGCGGCGCAGGCAATGTGGCCGGACAACAACCGGCTGAACTGCATTTCCAGCGTATTAAAACCCTGGCCGATCTGCACGCGCAGCTGGGCCAGGGCCAGCCGGTCATGCTGGACTTCTATGCAGACTGGTGCGTGGAATGTAAGCGCATGGAAAAAACCACCTTTGAAGATCCGGTGGTGCAACGAGCGCTGGCGGGCGTCAATTTGCTGCAAGCAGACGTGACTGCGAATGATGATCTGGATCAGGCGTTGTATCAGGCCTTTGATCTGATTGGTCCGCCGGCCATTCTGTTTTTCGATGCCAAGGGCCAGGAGCTACGTTCCCGGCGTGTGATCGGCTATCTCAAGGCCGACGCCTTCCTTGCGCATCTGGCCACCTTCCTGCCGGTTACCGATCCAGGTATCGAGCCGGCTGTCGGGCGTTAACGCTCCACACCAGCAGATACGAAATGACGATTCAGCACTATGCGCGGGTCAATGTCGGTCTGGCCCAATATGCACCGGCCTGGTTGCAGCGCCAGGCCAGTATCGACAAGCTCATCGATATCATTCATGCCGCTGCCAACCGCGATGTGCAGATTCTATGCACCAGTGAGGCCTGGTTGCCAGGCTATCCGTTCTGGCTGTCGTTTACCCACGCCAGCCGCTTCGATGCCAGCGAACAAAAACTGTTGCATGCCCATTACCTGAGTCAGGCGGTGTGTATTGAAGCAGGCGACTTGCAGCCGATCTGCGCGGCACTGGCAGAACACGCCATGTGCCTGGTCCTGGGCATCATGGAACGCCCACGCAACCGCGGCGGGCATAGCCTGTATGCATCTCGCGTTTGCATCAATGCCGATGGCAGCATCGCTTCGGTGCACCGCAAGCTGGTGCCCACCTATGAGGAACGCCTGGCCTGGGGCGCCGGTGACGGCCACGGTTTGTGCGTGCACGACTGGTGTGGCTTCACGGTCAGCGCCTTGAATTGCTGGGAAAACTGGATGCCGTTGGCGCGCTCGGCATTGTATGCACAAGGCAGTAACCTGCATTTCGCGCTGTGGCCTGGCAGTGCCGCCAACACCACTGACGTCAGTCGCTTTATTGCCCTCGAGGGTCGTCAATTTGTGGTCTCGGTAGGCGCGCCGATGCGCTCAGAGGACATTCATGATGCTTTGCCGCTGGCAGACATGCTACGTGAACAGGCGCCGACAGTGCTGGCCAACGGCGGTTCTTGCGTCGCCGGTCCGGATGGCAACTGGCTGCTGCCACCACAAACCGAAGGCGAAGGCCTGTTCGTGCTGGAGCTGGATCAGCAACGGGTCCTGGAAGAGCGCCAGAACCTGGATGTGAGCGGCCACTATGCGCGCCCGGATGTGTTCTCACTGCAACTCAATCGGCAACGACAGCAGTTGCTCACAGACCGTGAAGAGTGACGTCGGCCGGCACTGATTATTACTGATGGGTGCGGACTGGATCACTGTACTGCTGGCCTGGGCGGGCGATAATTCGGCGCTGTTGCTGCTGTTGGTCGTGGGCATCCTGTTTCTGGAAAGTTTTACCGTGCTGGGTATTCTGGTGCCCGGCTTTTTGTTGGTGATACTGCTGGGAGCACTGGCCGCGCTGGGTCGGGTGGATCCCTGGCTGACCTGGGCTGCGGCAAGCCTTGGCTGCATCGTTGGCGATGTCGTCAATTACTGGTTGGGACGCAGGTTTCAGGCAACTCTGCGTGGTCGCTGGCCGCTGCAGCGCTTTCCCGAGACCATGCAGCGCGGTGAACTGTTTTTGCAGCGCTACGGTGGTCTGAGCCTGTTTCTGGGACGCTATCTGGGGCCGTTGCGATCGTTCATGCCGATAATTGCCGGTTCTCTGGGCATGCGCCCGCAACTGGCGCTACCCATGATCGCGGTCGCCGCAATGAGCTGGGTGGCATTGAGTATGCTGTCAGGTATGGTGCTGGGGGTGTCGCTGGAGCTGGCTGCCGCCTATACCACCCGTCTGGCAATCCTGCTGCTGCTGGTCGCCGCCGGCCTGTGGTTATTGGGCTGGCTGGTGCGCGCCGGTTATCTGCTGGCCGGGCGCTACAATCCATGGCTATTGAAACGTATGCTGATGGCATTGCGTCGACATCCGCGTATCGGAAGCAGACTGTTGCCGCTGTTTGCTCCGCTGCGTGGAGAATTACTGTCGGTGGCGATGCTGGGTCTGTTAGCACTGGCCGGCTTTACCATTCTGATCATTCTGACTTTGTATCTGCTGATCGGTGACAGCGCCACCAGTCTGGATCTGCGCTTGGCCGCCATCATGCAGGACTTGCGCAGTCCGATCAGCGACGCTTTCTGGGTGGTGTTGGCGGTCAACTCGACCACCGCCATGCTCACGGTGTTATTGCTGGGCATGAGCTTGTGGCTGGCCTGCCATCGGCAACGGCTGTCGGTGTGGCATTGGCTGGCTGCGGTGCTGCCAGTGCCACTGTTGGGTTGGTTGTTGCACGGTCTGCTGCAGTTTGTACCGATCTGGCCGGCACATCTGCAAGCGGCATTGGCTGCTTTTCCAGATGCCGCTAGCGCCACACTGGCCGCGTTGTTCATGGCCTTGCCAATGTTGCTGGTGCGTGAATTACCGGCGCAACAACGCAAGTGGTATTACCTGGCGGTCGCTAGTTTGTTGAGTCTGCTGTTGATGGCGCGTCTGGCCCTCGGCTTGGCCTATCTCAGCGCTATCCTGGTGGCGGTACTGCTGGCGCTGGTATGGGTCAGCATGGTGGGCATAGCGTTTCGGGTCAGGGCGGCACGGGGTAATCCAATCTGGCGCCACACGATCTTTTTTGCGGTACTGTTCAGCTGCACTTCGTTGCTGTTGTTGGCTTGGCACTATTCCAGTTTGCGTGAGCAATGGCAGCTGCCGTTGACAGGAGATCAGATCAGCCTGCAAGACTGGCAGCAACAGGATTGGCAACGCTTGCCGCATTGGCGTTCGGATTATGCGCGGGCGCCGGTGGATCGGTTGAATCTACAGTTTTCCGGTGCGCTGCAACATTTGCAGACCCTGTTTCTGGCAGCGGACTGGGAACAACCTGAGGGACACTGGTGGGAGCTGGTCAGCCCAGCCCCGGATCCGGCCAGCCTGCCGGTGTATCGATTGGGTTATCGCGGTCGCAGTGCTGCGTTGTTGTTACGTCAGCACGATGGCGAGCAGCAACATGTATTGCGCATGTGGGCGTCAGGTTGGCAATCAGTTGCCAGTGATGTGGATCAATCCCCGGCACTGCAGCCCATCTGGCTGGGCTCACTCAGTGTTGAGCAGATCGACACGCGGGCCTACTTTCTGAATTTCTGGCGCGCCAGTGCTTTGCCAGAAGCCGATTTATTGGCGCAGCTAGGCAATATTCAGGGCTTGTGTCTGAAGCAGCGCGAGGCAAATCTGGTGTTGTTGACTGTTTGCCGTTGATCCTGGCGCTGATGAGCGCCAGGCCACGTCTGCATCAGTCAGCGTCAGCAGACTCATCGTTACTCATCGAAATCGCCCGCAGCAGGCTGTCCAGGCGCTCATCCGGGTCCTGCATTTCCAGCAACACCTGCTGGTCATGCACATCCAGTGGCAGCAGATCGGCAAGCCGAAAACCCACGCTGGCAGCATCGTCGTAATCACAATCCTGCAGCAATGATTGCACATCGATGCTGTCTTTCTGCGCTGCCTGCTTACGCAGCTTGTCGACAATCTGTTCGTGCAACTGCCGCAACACATCCACCAGCGTGGCGTGCTGTGGTTGTACTCTGCTGCTACCGGGCACCGGTATCCAGCTGACATCGGCACTAATCAGCCCGTCATGCTTGACCTGGGTGGCCAGGATCTGAAAACGACGCGTACCGCGTGCGACCACACTCAGCAAACCATCGTCGGTGGTATTGAAATCAATGATCTCCGCAGCGGTGCCGATGGTGGTCATGCGTGCCCGAGTGGATTTTTGTTCGGTCTCCGCGTCGGTATCGAGTAGCAGGCAGATGCCGAATGGCGATTGCGCACGACTGCAGTCGCGAATCATGTTCAGGTAACGGGTCTCGAAAATGCGCAACGGCAAGATGCCGCCAGGAAACAGCACCGTGTGCAGTGGAAACAAAGCGATGTTGTCAGGCCAGTCGAGCATACCGCTTCACATAGTTACCAGGTGCATTATCAAAGCCGCCGTTGCTCATGAAAACGATGTGCTGACTGGCAGCTTGCTGATTTTGCTGCTGCTGCAACCAGCCGAGCATGGCATCGGTGTCGACAAAGGCGCAGGCCGGAACCTGCAAGGCATCCACGACTTCGGCAATATCCCAGTTCAGATTGGCCGGGATGCAGATGGCGACGGCATCGGCCTCTGCCAGCGCTGCTGCCAACTGCTGTTTGTGTTCACCACGACGCATGGTATTGCTGCGTAATTCCAGCGCTACCAGCAGCTGCGCTGCAGCACCAATCTTGGCACGTAGGCCGCGCAAGGTGGTGGCAATGGCGGTGGGATGGTGAGCAAAATCGTCATACACGCTGAGTGTAGCAGTATGATGCAGGACTTCCATGCGTCGACGCACACCGCGAAAGCTGGCCAGCGCCGCAACTGATTGCGCCGGGGTCACCCCCAGTGCCGCCGCCGCGGCCAGTGCCGCGCAGGCATTCAGCGCGTTGTGGGTACCGCCGTGCTGCCAGTGCAGTTCGGCGGTGACGTTAGCTTTGTGCAAAAACTCAAGTTGTGAGCCGCTGGCACTGACTAGCTTGACTTGCCAATCCGCCGCCTGCAGAGCAAAACCCTGACACTGACTCCAGCAACCCATTTTCAGTACCGCTTGAACGTTGGTGTCAGCCGCATTATGAATGATGCTGCCTTGTGACGGTACGGTGCGCAGCAAGTGATGAAACTGGGTTTGAATCGCGGCCAGGTTGGCATAGATGTCGGCATGGTCGTATTCGAGATTGTTGATGATCAACACGTCCGGATGATAGTGCACGAATTTGGCGCGCTTGTCGAAAAAAGCGGTGTCATATTCGTCGGCTTCCAGTACGAATGGCCCACGACCGGCGCACGCGGAAACATCGAAATCCAGCGCCACACCACCGATCAGATAACCCGGCTCCAGGCCGGCCTGGTGCAGGATCCAGGCCAACATGGCGGTGGTCGTGGTTTTGCCGTGGGTGCCGGCCACTGCTACCACCTGTCGATGTTGCAGAAACTGCTGGCCCAGCCATTGTGGGCCAGAAACATAGGCCAGCTTGTGATTGAGAACGTATTCAACCGCCGCATTACCACGACTCAGTGCATTGCCGATGATGACCAGATCCGGGGCTGGTTGCAGCTGCTCTGGTTGATAGCCCTCAATCAGGTCAATGCCCAGCGCCGCCAGCTGCTCGCTCATGGGCGGATAGACGTGCAGATCTGAACCGCTGACGTGGTGGCCTGCGGCCTTGGCCAGGGCGGCAATTCCGCCCATGAAGGTACCGCAAATGCCGAGTATGTGGATGTGCATCAGCTCAGTTGCTCCGCACTGGTCGGCAGATACCACGCTGCCAGCAGCATCTGGTTGCTGGCAAAAATCAGCACCGCAATAACCATGCCGACAGTCAGACTGCGTTCCAGAGCGTGCCGGAAGATGTGCGCATCGACCACGAAACTCCAGCCGAACAGCAGCAGCCAGGAAAATGCGATCAGTGGATGCACCTGCTGCGGATTATCACTAGGCACACCCATTTGCAATAAAATGCCGATCACGTTCAACACGGCACTGCTGGCCAGCAGGCTGAACAGGGTTTGCGTGTACCTCGACTGCTGCTGCTGCGCGCGTAACAAAAAATAGACCACCACGGTGAGCAACAGCAACAGCTGCAGCGCTGGCAGCAGTGCCGGTAGCGAATGCTGCTGCAGCGCATGGTCCAAAGTGAACACACCCAGATAGGCCAAAATGGCCAGCACCAGCGCGGCCGGCTGCGACGGTGCGTCAGCTGGCGTGGCACGCAGCAGGCACAGGTCGAGGACAAATCGGAATAACGCGGATACCATAATCACATGATGCCAGAATCAGACCCGCTATTGGTTGCAGATCGAAGCCTGGATGCGCGCGCCTGGCTGTGTCCCAGACCAGTGATCGAGGCCAGGCAATGGCTGGATAGCATGACGCCTGGTTTGTTGCTGGAAGTGCTGCTGAGCGATCCGCATGGACCGTTGGATTTTCAGGTGCTGTGTCAACGCAAGCATTATCAGCTGCATACCATCGAGACCGTTGAGCAAGGTGGTCAGCGGCAGTGGCGAATCATACTGAGCAAACCCAAGCCGCCGGCTGCAGTGGCCGAGAGTAGCGACACCTGATCGTCAGGGCAATGCCACAGCAACGCTGAACCCAGGATTTCAGTGCATGCAGTCAGCAGCTTGCATGGCCGCCAGTATGCGCTGTGTGATGGCATCGATTTCGCCTTCACCCAGCACCCGGATCAACCGGCCGTCGGCGGCATAGTACTCGGCCACCGGAGCGGTGTGCTCGAGGTACACCTGCAAACGGTTGCGCACCACTTCTGCGGTGTCATCACTGCGCCCTTCCTCGCGCGCGCGCTGCTCAATGCGATCCAGGATGTGTTGCTGGTCGACTTCGATCAACAAGGCCAGATCCAGAGGCTGGTCAATACGCCGTAGCAGTTTATCCAGCGCATCGGCCTGCGCCAGGTTGCGCGGATAGCCATCGAGAATGAAGCCTTTGTCCACATCACTGGCAGCGAAGCGCTGTTCCAGCAGATCCAGCATCAGATCGTCTGACACCAGCTCACCGGCATCCATGACCGCCTGCACTTTCTGGCCCAGAGGGGTCTGTTCGCGGCAGGCTGCGCGCAGCAGCTCACCAGTGGAAACATGGGGGATGTCCCACTGTTGTTTGAGAATGGCGGCCTGTGTGCCCTTGCCGCCACCGGGCGGTCCGAGAAGAACAATACGCATGGATTGATTGAAATAATGGTTAAGCCTGCATAAGCTACCCGTACCCAGGCAGCAAGTCAAACATTAATGGAACTGCAATGACAGCAAAAAACTTTCTCTACGCACAATCAGGTGGGGTAACGCCGGTCATCAACGCCAGCGCCGCCGGCATCATGCATACCGCTCGCCAGTACCCGGAATTAGGCGCAGTGTATGCCGCCCGCAATGGCATTATCGGGGTATTGCGCGAAGAGTTGTTCGATACCACGTCCATGCTTGATGAGCAGGTCATGGCGTTACGCCATACCCCGGGCGGGACGTTTGGTTCCTGTCGCTACAAGCTCAAGGGGGTTGCCGAAAGCCGCGCCGAATACGAGCGCCTGATCGAGGTGTTCAAGGCACACGACATCGGTATTTTTTTCTACAACGGCGGTGGTGACTCGGCCGATACGGCTTTCAAGATTTCACAAATGGGAACGCAACTGGGCTTTCCGATCCAGTGCATTGGTGTTCCCAAGACCATCGACAATGATCTGCCGATCACCGACGTCTGTCCGGGTTTCCCCACCGTGGCCAAATACGTCGCCATTGCCACCATGGAAGCCAGTCTGGATGTCATGTCCATGTCGGCCAGCTCTACCAAGGTGTTTATCCTCGAAGTGATGGGCCGCCATGCTGGCTGGATAGCCGCAGCAGCTGGCCTGGCGCAGCGGCAATCGGGTGATGCGCCGCAGCTGATTTTGTTTCCGGAAATCAGCTTTGACCAGCCGGCCTTTTTGCAGCGTGTTCAGCGCAGCGTGACCGAGCATGGCTATTGCACCGTGGTGGTGTCCGAGGGGGTGCGTGATGACACCGGCAAGTTTCTTTCCGACAGCGGTGTGCGTGATGCTTTCGGACACGCGCAGTTGGGCGGTGTGGCACCGCGAATTGCCGCGCTGATCAAAGGCGAACTTGGGCACAAGTGCCATTGGGCGGTAGCCGATTATCTGCAGCGCTCGGCGCGCCATATCGCTTCACGCGTGGATGTGGAGCAGGCCTGGGCGGTAGGCCGGGCGGCAGTGGAGTTTGCCGCCGCCGGCGAGTCTGGAGTGATGCCGGTGATCGAGCGGGTCAGCAGCAAGCCCTATCAATGGCGAATTGCCAAAGCCCAGCTCAGCGCGATGGCCAATCAGGAAAAGCTGATGCCACGCACTTTCATCGATGCATCCGGTTTTGCCATTACCCAGGCTTGCCGGGATTATCTGGCGCCGTTGATCGCGGGTGAAGATTATCCCCCGTATCGGGACGACGGCTTACCCGACTACCTGCGCCCCGGACAATGCCCGCTGCTGCCACAGAAGCTGGCAAAGTGGACGAAAACCGAATGAATTAATCATCACATAAACAATCATAATGTGAAATTATTTTTCATAAACGCTTGCATTCTAATTCTTTTGTCGACATAATGCGCGCACACAAAGAACGTGCCCACAACAAACATTGGGGGCACGAACATGGATTTTGGTTGGTTCTGTTCTTATGTTTTACTCGTCTTGACAACCAGTATGACGTTAGATCAGAGGAATTCTCTCACCTGCTGACGAATAATTCATGATTTTGTTGGTCTGCGGAAGTTATTTGTCTCCGCGGGTGATTCGTTTGAATGATCGAAACTTATACGAGGCTATGTTATGAAGTTGAATATGAAACAAACCCTGGCCGCAGCCCTGCTGCTGTCTACCTTGATTGCCGGCGGAAGCGCGCAGGCACAGATTGCTGTCGATGTGGACATCGACGTCGGTTCCATCACCATCTTGTATGCATTGACCGATATCAGTGTTGGTATCGACGACACCGCATTGGGTCAGTTGTTCTCACCAGCGGCTGGTTGTAGCAGTGCTACCACAGGCAGTGAATGTGATGAAGGCACAGCCACGGGCAACGCTACCGTGAATTCCGGTGCGCTGGAATTTGCCGGTAGCATCAATCCGGCTGCACTGGCCAACGTCAATGCCGTTTCACTGGTGCTGCAGGATGTCTGGGCCGTGCGTGCGATTGGCGGTACCAGCACCAACACCACGGTTGCGGCCACCCTCAGTGGCAACACCACCTTGACTGGTCCGAATTCTTCACAGATTAACGTCAGCGGCATCACCGTGCCTGGCGCGACATTTGCTGATCCGGGTCTGGGCACACCTGTTTCAGGTAATGTCAACCTGACGCTGGATCTCAGCGGCGTGACCTCCGACGGTCTGCATGACGGCGGTGCGCTGCTGTATACCATCGAAGTCAGCAACACCTGAGCGCTTTGCGCACAGGCTAAGCGTGTGGCACCGACCGACCTGGTTGGTGCTGCCCACTTCGGCCACACCACTGTCCGCTGATCACAGCATGACTCAATCGCTACAGCAACTGCTGACTTTGCTATTGCTGGGTATTGCTAGCGTCAGCGTCTCGCAGGCACAATCCGACAGCGCCTTTTTCAATGTCGGCAACAGCCGCATCGAGGAAAGTAGTTCGCCGCAGGCACTGCAATTACGTTTGCTGGACCAACCAAATATCAGGCTGGCAGCAGTGAGCACACAAGAGCTCGCTGGTAGCCCCGAGCAGCGTCTAGGCGCTGCGTCCGGCCTGGCACACGTGCAAGGTCGCGGCCTGAGTTTTCAGGGCCAGCTGAACATACCCGAATTGACCCCCTACATTTACCGGGAACTACCCATGCTGTGGGAAGTTCGCGTGCCACCCGGCCGACATTTGGGTAACAGCCAGGAGCCGGTGCAAGTACAATGGCAGCCTGACAATCGCTCTGCTACGGGCAGGGCTGCTGTCGGCCAGCTACGCGCCACGCCCTGGATACAGCAACGTCGCACCGAGCGCGATGGCTGGGAAGTTCTGACTGGCGGAGTGCGCCTGCAGGTACCGCTGGAAATGCTGGAAGCCGGCGCCATCAATGGCCGCCTGCTGATTGACTTGCGTGTCTTTTGAGGCCATACGGCATGATCAACAAAGATTTCTTGAAGCAACAGCAGCAGTATTTGAGCATGGGGCTTTTCACCCTGCTCATGTTGTTTTGCATGTCCGGCATGGCCCAGATCGGGGTATCACCGCAGCTGCTGGTCGTGAATCTGGACGAACAGCCACGCGGGCACAGTTTCCGCTTGCTGAACATGTCCGAGCGTGACGTCAGCGTCGAAGTGTCGCTGGCCAATTGGGAAATGGACAGCAACAACCAGCCACAAATCATCGCCCCGACCATCGACTCTCTGGATCAGTGGCTGATCGTCAATCCGCTGCGTTTCGAGGTGCCGGCCGGGCAGTCACAAACCGTACGCCTGGCGTTTCGTCCGAATCAACAACTGACCGCAGGCGAATACCGAGCCATGCTGTACTTCACCCAGATTCTGGGTCCGGAAGCGCAGCAAGTCGGCATGTTTCGCTCGCAGTTTCGCATCGGCGCCGCGATCTATGCACAGGTCGGCCAGGCCAGACAGGAGCTCAGCGCCAGTCCCATGCGCGTCTTGCCGATGGCAGCAGATGCAGCTAGTGGGGGCACTCAACTGGCGGTGGACATAGACAATCGCGGCAACCGTCATGAGCGCATGCATGGCCAATGGAGCCTGTGGCGTGGCGATGCCTACCCGGGGGCAAAAAACACGCAGTTGGACGCGAGCCTGAATCGGCCGGATGCACAATTGCCCGAAGGCATGCTGGCTGCTGGCACGCTGGCCAATACCCCGGTGCTGCCGGGCACAGCACGTACCGTGCTGACGTCGTTGCAATGGCCGGACGAGCTGCCTGCGGAGGTGGTACTGGATATCAACGGCCAGCTAGGTAACCTGACACTGGAGCAGTCGATCAGCAACATTCGGCCGAGTGCCGGGGCTGCTGCACAGCCCCGATAAGCCGGACGGGTGAGCGCGCAGCAACAGCATGAAAACAGCACGCCCATGGGCCCGCCCCGGCAGCTTGGTCATTGGCCTTGGGATGCTGCTGCAGATAAACGCATTGGCTGCACCATTGCAGACCAGCACCAGCTGGTCCGGTGCCAGTCCGGAACTGTTCATTGTGCCGCTGTTAATCAACGGCAATGAGGAGCGTGGCGAGCTGATTCTAGCTCTGGAGCAGAGCACCGGCGCGGAGTATATCGAACTGGCAGCTTTCGTTGAAGCGCTGAACATCGGCATGACCAGCGATGGTGATACGTTGCTGCTGAACACCCCCATCGGAACCGCTCAGATCAGTACGGATGCGCAGCGCGAGCTGGATGGCCGTAACATGGTATTGCTGTCGGAGCTGGCCGAGCGACTGGCCAGCCCGATGCACTTTGATCGCCAGATTTTTGCGGTTACAGTCAATCCCGCGTGGTCATTGCAACAACCATTGAACCCGGCTGAAATCGTGCAGCCACAAGTGCAAGCCGACATCAGTGCCAGCAACGCCAACGTCTCATTTTTGCGCAATGAAATCCTGCACCGGGATGACCGCAATGGTGCCACCACTTCCATCATCACTGACACTGGCGGCAGTCTGGCCGGGGGCTACTGGCAGGCGCGGGTGCGCGATTACATAGAATCGGATCCATTCATCGAGGACTATGCCTGGGTGCGCGATGGCAACAATGCACGTTATTTTCTGGGCAATCAGACCACCTCGCTGAACACCTTGCTGGGTGGCTTTGAATTCACCGGCGCACAGATGGCATTCACTAATCGTGATATCGGGCTGTTTACCAAAGGCCTGGGACAAAGCCAGTTCATCGCCAATCAGCGCGGCTCGATTCGTACCTTTATCGGCGAGGGGCCGCCCGGTGGTAGTGCCCAGTTGCGCATTGAGAACGTGGTGACGGCTGTGGATACGATCTCACTGGATGGTCGTTTTGAATTTCGTGATGTGGAATTGCCCAGTGGTGGCCTGGTGCAGATCGAGGTCTGGCTGTTTGAGCGCGGTAATGAAGGCTCGCCGGTGGATGTGCAGGACTTCAGTGGCTTCAACACCAACCAGACACTGCCAGCGCGGACCATGCTGTGGCGTGGTGGCATCGGTGTGGACGAAAACCTGATCGAGTCCAATCGTGAACAGAACGATCTGGCGGCCTTCATGGACACCCAGTACGCGCTGACTGATCAGCTTACCGCACAGGCCATTTATCAGCGCCAGAACAACGTTGATACCGGACTCGCCGCCCTGCATGCCAATTTTGACAGTCTGGGATTTGTCTCCGCACAAGTGGCCCAGGCCGATGGCGAGACCGGCTGGCGAGTGGAACTGGATAACCTGCAGCAGCATGTATTCTGGCGCGGCTTTGCTCAACATCAGCCACGTGGCTGGCAAGGCAATGAAGACAAACTCGATGACGTGTTCGCAGAAGCAGGTTATCGATTCAATGAGCGCTGGCAGGCGTCGCTGATTGGTCGTGATTTTGATACCGACGAGCGCGAATTTGATTTTTTACTGCCCGGATTGGAATGGCGCCCCAATCTGCAGTGGATGTTGCGCGCCAGACCCGATTTCGATGGTGATTACACGGTACAAGCTTTTTGGCGACCGAATAACAGCAATGATCTCAGTGGCATTTTCAACGAGGATGAAAGCAGTCTGCAGTGGGTACATCAACTCAGTGGCCGCGACAATCTGTTCTTGCAAGCTGTGGATCGTGACCGTACCGGTGAGCGACTGGCGTTGACCTGGCGTCGTGCCGCACTGGGCACTCGTAGTCTGGGCTGGGCCGTCGGAGCCTTGACCGGAAACGGCAGTATCGGCTTTCTGCTGCAAGCAGATTACGAATTTACGCCTGGACTGCGGGCTCGTGCGGAAGCGCTGCGCGATCCATTTTCAGCGGCCTTCGAGCAATCAGCCGATACCGTGTTCACGCTCAGTCTGGTGGCCGATTTCAATCTTGCCGGTGGTATTTCCCGCGGCGCCTTCCGTCGGGCATTGGTGGATCGAGGCGTGATAGCCGGCCAGGTGAATTTACCCGAGGCCGCTGGTTTGCAAGGCTTCTCGCTGGCGGAAGTTGCCATCATGGTGGACGGACAAGTGCGCACCCGCACTGAAGCTGACGGCAGCTTCACCATCAATTTCATGCCGCCGGGCTTGTACCGGGTGAAGCTGGACCTGGATGGCCTGCCATTGGAGCTGCACCCGCAAAAGGACCAGTTCTGGGTCAAGGTCAGCGCCGGTGCCGTGAGTCGGGTCGATTTTGCCACCGAGCTGCGGCTCGGGTTTGCCGGCCAGGTGCAGGGCGCAGGCGGCTGTGGACTTGCCGAACAGGCACTGGAGATACTGGACGCTGCCGGCACAGTGGTTGCGGTGCTGCGCAGCAACCGCTTCGGTTTTTATCGGGTCGATGGTTTGGCACCGGGCCGTTATCAGGTCAGATTGAGTTCGGCAGCCAAAGCACATAGCAAGGCACATACCATGGTAGAGCTGCGCAACAGCTTTGTTTTCGGTCAGACTATCAGTACTGGACTAGCCTGTCCGGTCACGGAGGACGAACAATGATGAACACGCATCAAGACATCACAATGAGCCTGACCATTGGCCTTGCATTGGCAGCGCTCTGGTGCAGTGTCGCCGTGGCGCAACCGCTGCCCAACGGCAGTTTCGAAAACGGCCTGAACGGTTGGACGCCAGCTTTTCAGGGCCGGGTCGAAAGCCTGCTGGCCAGCGCCTTTGTGGGCAATCTGCCCACCGTCCCGGATGGACAGCGGGTGGCCTTGCTCAGTACCGGGCCGGGCAACGTTGGCGGTGGCAATGTCAATGTAGACAATAATGGAGTCAATGACCTCGATGTCACTACGCTGGATACTACGCTGGTGTTCGGTTTTGCGCCGGCGGTGTTGCGCTTTGACTGGGCCTTTGCCACTTCCGAACAGAATCAGCCAAACAACTTTGACGATACGTTCGGTCTGCTGCTGGGTGGTCAATTCGTTTTTACCGGTAGTGTCAATAAACCCGGTGGCGTATCGCCGTTCCCGGATGCGCCGCCGGCACAACTGCCGGGTATTGTCATCAACAGTCCCGGGGTAACCAACGGCTCCAGTTACATCGATGGTATTTCGATGTTCAGCAGCGCTTGCGTTGATATTCCCGGCGCGGTCAACGGCAACAACGCAATAATTGCCAGGTTCTTTGTCGCCGATCAGGCCGACAATGGTTTCGACTCCGGCTTGATCATTGACAACGTGCGCTTTGACCGCAGTTGCGCAGCGCCTGGCCAGGTCACTCTGCAGCAGATCACCCTGACCGCCAAAGAGTTGCCGATCGAAGTCAAGGGCAGTGGCCTGTTGCAGCGCTTTATCGCCAGCAAACGGCCGGTGTCCAGCAGTGACGGTTCCGTGGTGGCCTTTTTCTCCAATGCCAACCTGACCGGTGACAATCCGTTTTTCATCGAGCAGGTGTACACGATTGAAAATGGCGCGTTCCGGCGCGAGACCGCATTCAGCAACAGTTGCATACCTCCGGCTCCGTGCCAGGTCGTGCAGAATCTGGATATCGGCCGTAGCGGCCGCTGGCTCGCGGTGGCGGCCCGCGCCACTGACGGTGACAACCTGGAGATTTACCGCATCGACCGCAACAACGGTAATGTGCAACAGCTCACCAACACATCCGCTTGTGACAACACTTCACCATCCATCAACGATGACGGCACAGGCATCGCCTTTCTCAGCACCTGCCCGGGATTTTTGAACAATGCTGGCAGCAATCCAAAAGTGGTGATCTGGAACAATGGCAGCTTCATCAACAGCACCGGCGCTGCGTCTTGTCGTGATTATGCCCCGGCCATCAATGGCAACAACAACCGTCGCTATACCGCCTTTGCCTCGAACTGCAACCACGGCGGGCTGAATTCCGCTGGCGTCATGCGTGTGTTCCGGTTCGATCGCAATAACGGTAATTTTGCACTGGTGGACAATCCGAGTCCGGCCGGCAGTAATGTGGTTGATATCAATCGTGACGGTAGTCTGGTAGCTTACATTGGCGTTGAGAACAACGGCAATCTTACGGCATTCCGGCGTGATATGGGCCAGTCGCAGGCCATACTGGTCGGAGCAAGCGATCCATTGTCACTGGCCATCGGGGTACGACTGCTTGACGAAAACGATGGCAATGATATGGCCATCGAGCGTCTGGATTTGCTCGCGAATGGGGATTCTACGCTGTGGCATGTGGACGTGACCACGCAGATCAGCACGGCGATTGGTGCCGGTAGCGAAGCTGGCGGATTTACCATCGCCCGTGACGGTAATACACGCTGGATTCATTTCAGCACGTCAGATGACCTGGTCGGCCAGAATCCAGAACAGAATCTCGAAATTTTTGCTGCGAGGATAGAACCATGAGTCGCTACCAGCAATTGCCCGTGAGCTCTGGCAGGGGCTGCGCACAGTGGCTGTGCATGGTATTGGCTGTGCTCGGCATGAACCTGCACGCGCAGGAGCGCCCGGCCACAACTTTCGCCGACGATGTGTTTGGCTATCAGATTGCAACCAGCGGCAGTTGCCCGACGCAGTGGGTAGACAGCAGCGCCGGTCAGGCCCTGATACTGCAAGCAGCCGGGACGGAAATACCGGCCAGTGACGATGGCGGCGCCGCGTTGACGCTGGATTGGGCGTTTGAATTCTACGGCCAATTGCAGCAGCAACTGGTGGTCTCCAGCAATGGCTATGTGGGATTTGCAGCAGACTTGCAGGCCGAAAACGGCGGCGATTACAGCAACGACTGCCCGTTGCCGGCGGTGCCGGACAACAATGCCAGCGCGCTGGGAAGAATTGCGGTCTGGCATGATGATTTGCAGGGCAGCGCTGGCAGCATCACGGTAGCGCAGTTTGATGATTGTCCCAGGCCAGGTCGCCTGCCGGGTGATGCCTGTAGCGTCATCAGTTGGCAGAACTGGGGCGTGCTGGCAGGTATTTCCGCTGGGCTGGACTTCCAGCTGCTGCTGTATCGGCGCGCTCGTGACGTGGTGATGCAATACGGCTCAGACTTGCCGGATAGCAGTTCAGTGAGCATCGGCATACAGCACCCTGCGTTGCTGACCGGCGTCAATCTGGCCTGTAACGTAACCGCCATTGTGCCCGACAACAGTGCACTGTGCATCGAGCATCCATTGCCACCGGATACACTGCTCAGTGATGGCATGGAAGTCCGCGACCTGCAGCGCGAAACGGACTTGTAAGCAACCGTCTGAACTGTCCTTAGGTGGTGTTTTGCCAGACTAGGGCAATCCACACGTCGGGCCATCCAGGCTGCGCTCAATAATCTGCTTTCAGCATACCTGAGTGTTGAGCTTCTGCCAGTTCATCAGCAGCTGCAATTTCGCCTGACAGTCGTCATCGCCGACGGCAGGGAACGCGGTCATGAAACGAGCAGTGTGCAGTTGACGATAGTCTTCCGGTAATTGTTGGAAACAGCTTTCCAGATCCGCCCGCAGCTGTTGTTTGACTGACTCGTCATTGCCAACCTGGCGTATGGCGGCCAGCAAGGCTGAGCTGCCGCCGGTGTCTGCATTGGCTTTGATGATCTGCAGATAACGACCATCTGACGGGGCGTCAAGGTCGCTTGCGACAGCTTGATTTGAATCCTGACCGCTGACACTTGAGCCGATGACGTCCATGCCACTGATAACGATGGCCAGACGAACTTCGATGGCAGCTGTAGATCCACTGATGAACAACATCATAGCAGTCAATGCTGCCATCAGGCTCGCTTTGATCAGTGCCACCTTATCCTGGTGTTGCGATAGTCCCATATCCCTGCTCCTCTTCACGCGACATCCGTGTCGCTCAGGCTGCATCCTTGCAGTTGATTGTTGAAGAGGGTGACCAAGGGTCACTTGCCAACGTCAATCACCGGGTCAAATCCTTTGCCAGGGTGATGACAGAAACAGACGTAAACCTTACGGTCATCCTCCAGACACTCCGTGTGTCTGAAGTACATTACATGATATTTTCCTTAATTAGACAAGTCTGCTATGGTATTACAATAATGTTGATATAAATTGAACAGTCACAGGCGATGACTGCAAAACCTGCGCAAAGATTGGCTTAGAAATACAGCAGTCCCGCGTACGGGAGTGCATGCATCAAGCGTCGGGCAAGTTGTCCGCAGGCGCAGCTGCACGGGGGGCTGGGGTCGGGTAAACATGCACATCGCGTTGCGGGAACGGAATGCTGATGCCATGCGCATGGAAAGCGTCGTTCACAGCCATGTACAACTGGTGACTGATCAGGCCACGATTTTCCGGCCTCTCAATCCAGCACATCAGCTCAAAATTCAGGCTGGAATCACCAAACGCACGCATGCGTGCCCGCGGTTCAGGGTCCTGCACGATGGTGGCGCTGCTTTTGGCGACTTGTTCCAGTATGCGCGTGACTTCGTGCACATCGCTGCCGTAAGCCACGCCCACAGCGACACGGATGCGCGATAGTGGGGTTGGCCCGGCGCTCTCGTTGATGATGCGCGAATTGGCAATGATGGCGTT
Organism: Gammaproteobacteria bacterium; assembly: GCA_021772955.1. Classification (GTDB taxonomy): domain Bacteria; phylum Pseudomonadota; class Gammaproteobacteria; order Xanthomonadales; family Wenzhouxiangellaceae; genus JAHJQV01. The sequence goes on from JAJFKZ010000045.1 coordinate 35,849, forward strand.
GGGTATGGTGATTTCCTGGTCATCACGGTTGAGGATGCGCGTGCTGCGCAAACCGACTGCGGTCACCATGCCGCGATCGCCGCCATCCAGATTGATCCAGTCACCTATTTTGTAAGGCGCATCGGCGATGATCGAGACGCCGGCAAACAGGTTGGCCAGCGTGTCACGGGCGGCAAAGCCGATGGCAATACCCAGAATACCCGCTGATGCCAGCCAGGCGGCTGGATTGATGCCCCACAGAATCAGCAGGATATAGCTGGCCAGTGCGATCAACGCCAGCATGGCGATGATGTTGAACAGCGGTAGCGTGCGTGGATCGACCACCGGAATGCGATGGTGCTGGTAGCTGAGCATTTCCAGCAGCATGCGGCTGACCGGAATCAATGCCAACAACCAGCTGATGATCACAATGGAAGCGAGGATATTGCCAATTACGATGAATCCGCTGCCACCACCGGTCAGCTGCAGGATCGCCAATATCAAGAACACCACCAGTACGGTGATAAAAATCGGTCGCTGCACACGCTCGGCGGCGCGAACATGCCGGCCAGCGCCCAGGCGTGTCAGCGCAACACGAATGGCGCGGGAGGTGAGCCAGCGCGCCAATGCGGCCAGCACAATACCCAGCAACAGCAATACCAGTGAGCCGATGATCGGGTAACTCTCGACCAGTGACCAGATTTGCAGAACCGGTTCCGGCAACAGCTCGCGTAGCTGATCCATGCGTTCTGCAAAAGTCACGCCGGTGACGATTTCATTATCCGGGCTGCTGCCGGCGCCAGTTTGTGCAGACATATCAGATCACCTCCACGCCAGAGCTGGCGGTACGCCGGGAATACAATGTACTCAGGCGCTGGGTCAGTGGCTGGGACTCGCCACCAATGCGGCGACCGTCAATGCTGGTGATCGCAGCAAGTTCGCCCATGGTACCGGTGCAAAACGCTTCATCGGCACGATAAAACTCAGTCAGGGACAGGTTCTTGATCTGAAACGGTATGCCTTCTTTGGCGCAGATATCGAGCACAGTCATGCGCGTAATGCCCTCCGGGCAGGCATGCGTATGGGGGGTATAGACAGTGTCCTGATTTACCAGAAACAGATGCGTGGCATTGGTTTCGGCGACAAAGCCCTGGTAATCCAGCATCAGTGCATCGTCGGCACCGGCGAGATTGGCCTCGATCTTGGCCAGGATCGACTGCAGCAGATTGGCGTGATGGATTTTCGGATCCAGGCAGTCCGGCGGAAACCGGCGTACGCTGCTGGTGCTCAGCTTGAGACCGGACTTGTCATAGACCGGCGCTTTGTGCTCGGCCAGTACGATCAGGGTCGGGCCGGATTGATTCAGACGTGGATCCATGCCCGAGGTGATTTTCACGCCGCGTGTCAGCGTCAGGCGGATATGCACGCCGTCAGTCATGTCATTGGCCCGCAAGGTGGCGCGAATGGCATCGATGATGTGTTCGTTTTCTGGAATATCGGTAAAGGCCAGCGCTTTGGCGGAGTCGCGCAGGCGCTGCAGATGCTCATGCAGGGCAAAAATACGGCCCGCATAAACACGCAGACCTTCCCACACGGCATCGCCGCCTTGTACCGCGCTGTCGAACGGCGAGATTCCGGCTTGGTCGCGGTGCACCAGATTGCCGTTGATGTAGACAATCAGGTCCTTGTTGCGCGGGTCAAAATGCTGTTGCATAAATCAGTCTGCCGGTATCACCAGTCGATGTTGGTGCAGTGGTTGATAATACTCAAGGCATTGATCATACACGGATTGCAGGTGCGGGTTAAGCTCGATGGTGCGCTGTTGTGGTGTTGGTTGAAAGTGCGTTGACTGCTCGACGCTGGCGTACCAGTGTCTGGCCCAGACCCCGTCTGTTGTGCGCGATCCGGGGGGCCAGGACAGCATGGCAGCGGTAAAACCGATACCCAGCAATGCGCACCAGCGCTCGAGCATCGCTTGCGGCTGCGCCAGCAGATCCGCAGCATCGATGACCAGCGGCGGCTTGCCGGTATGCTGCTTGATGTGACGATACAGTGCCAGTTGCTGCGGCAGGCCGGTGTCGGCCAGGCCTGGTTCCGGAATGACTTTGGCCAACGAGGCCAGCATGGCATCCGGTCGGCGCAGTAAAAACGCATGCGTGAGTTGCAGCAGCCAGTCGCCATACATATCGTCGAACAGGTGATGGGCCATGTGTTTTTGGTAAAAAATGGATTTGCCAGACGGCACATCAGCCAGCAGCGTGGTGGCCACGTCCTGCCAATCGTTGGGCTGGCTGGCGAGGATCTCGTCGCGACCGGGGTGCGGCAAGCCTGTGCGCCGCAGGTAATGGGCATAAAACGGCTCATCGATCACCAGCGTATCGCCACGATTGCCCCAACTGCGCAGCATGGCGGTGGAGATGTTGCGCGGCCCGGACCACACCGCCAGGCGCAGTTCAAGGGGCTTCATTCGGCCCTCATGCTGATTGCCCAAGTGGTGGGATCAGGCGGTAAAAACCATCAAAATGCAGGTATTGGCACATAAAATTGCATATTAACACTGGACACAAAGGGGCGCTTGATGCACACTTCATAGCAGACAAGAATATCGGGAATCAAGAAACATGGCCAGCATTCTGGTGCTCAATGGTCCGAATCTGAATCTGTTGGGCGTGCGCGAACAGGGTATCTATGGCAGTACCACACTGCAAGCTATCCTTGATGCCTGCCAGCGTTTTGCCGACAGCTGCGGATTTCAAATCGAGCATTTACAGGCAAATGCCGAACATGTGCTGGTGGACAGAATTCAGCAATGTGCTGGCTCGGACACCCAGGGCGTGGTGTTCAATCCGGCCGCCTTCACCCATACCAGCGTGGCCCTGCGCGATGCCTTGCTGGCGGTGGCGATACCCTTCGTGGAAGTGCATCTGAGCCAGCCGCTGGCGCGCGAATCGTTTCGCCATGTGTCTTATTTCAGTGACATTGCCCTGGGTACGGTCAGTGGCTTCGGTGCCGACAGTTACCTGCTCGGACTGCAAGCACTGATCAATCATCTGGATACCGATGGTACGATCCCGCTTGCGCCTTTGTCAGCATAAGCCTGCGCGACGACAACACACTCAACAAACACAATCAACATAATGCAATGCATGTAATGGAATGACCATGGATATACGCAAAGTCAAGAAACTGATCGAACTGCTGGAAGATTCCAATCTTACAGAAATTGAAATTCATGAAGGCGAAGAGTCGGTCAAGCTGTCACGCCAGGGATCGATTCCGGCTGCTGCAGCCTATGCACCAGCACCGCAGCCATTGGCGCCTGCCGCTGCACCTGCCGCCGCCGCAGAAACTGAAGATTCAGGTGGGCTGCCAGCAGGTCATATCGTGCGCTCGCCGATGGTGGGCACCTACTATGCTTCGCCGACACCGGAGTCAGAGCCGTTCGTCACCATGGGCCAGAAGGTCAACCTGGGCGATACGCTGTGCATACTGGAAGCGATGAAGATGTTCAACCAGATCGAATCCGACCAGTCCGGCAAGATCGTGGCCATCCTGTGTGAAAATGGCGAGGCGGTGGAATACGATCAGCCTTTGTTTGTGATCAACTGACGGATTACGGCATGGCTATTGACAAGATTCTGATCGCCAACCGCGGCGAAATCGCTTTGCGCATACTGCGTGCCTGCTCGGCCATGGGCATTCGCACGGTGGCGGCGCATTCCACCATTGACCGCAATCTCAAGCACGTCGGCATGGCCGATGAAACGGTTTGCATCGGCCCGGCGCAATCGACTCAGAGTTACCTGAACATTCCGCGTATCATTGCCGCAATGGAGCTTACCGAAGCCCAGGCAGTGCACCCGGGTTATGGATTTTTGGCCGAGAACGCCGATTTTGCCGAGCGCGTGGAACAAAGCGGATTCATCTTCATCGGACCACGGGCCGAGACCATCCGCATCATGGGTGACAAGGTCTCGGCGATTCGTGCCATGCGTGAAGCCGGCGTGCCTTGTGTGCCGGGTTCGGACGGGCCGTTGCCGGATGACCCCGGTCGCTGCCGTGCGATCGCCGATGGCATCGGCTATCCGGTGCTGATCAAGGCCGCTGCCGGCGGCGGTGGCAAGGGCATGCGTGTGGTGCACGAGCCGGTGAAACTGATCGAGTCCATTCAGCTTACCCGTCAGGAAGCCAAAAGCGCGTTCGGTGACAGCACCGTGTACATGGAAAAATTTCTGACTGATCCACGCCACATCGAAATTCAGGTGCTTTCAGATACCCATGGCAATGCCATACATCTGGGCGAGCGGGACTGCTCCATGCAGCGTCGGCATCAGAAAGTTATCGAAGAAGCCCCGGCACCAGGTCTGACCGCAGCCCAGCGTGAGCACATCGGCCGCATCTGCACCGATGCCTGCAGGCGCATCAGTTACCGTGGTGCCGGCACGTTTGAGTTTTTGTACGAAAACGACGAGTTCTACTTCATTGAAATGAACACCCGCATTCAGGTCGAACACCCGGTCACCGAGAGGATCACCGGCGTGGACTTGATCGCCGAACAGATCAACATTGCCGCAGGCGAACCGCTTAGCTACCGGCAGGAAGACATTCGCATCAATGGCCATGCCATCGAATGCCGTATTAATGCCGAGGATCCGCAAACCTTCATGCCGTCGCCGGGACGCATCGAAACCATGCACACACCCGGCGGCCCCGGTATTCGCGTCGACAGCCATATCTATGACGGCTACACGGTACCGCCCAACTACGATTCCATGATCGGCAAGCTGATTGCCTACGGCAAGGATCGCGACACCGCCTTAGCGCGCATGCGTGTGGCGCTGGATGAAATGGTGATCCAGGGCATCAAGACCAACGTGCCACTGCAGCAGCGCCTGATCAGAGATACCGGCTTCGCCGTCGGCGGCCAGAACATCCACTATCTGGAGAAACTGCTCGCCGGAGATCAGTAAATGGCTGCGGACACCCTGCAGCAGCTTAGCGTGCTGCGTTGCCGCGATCCCGAGGCGGTTGAAGACTGTCTGTTGCAACACGGCGCATTGAGTCTCACCCTGGAGGATGCTGCCGATGAGCCACTGCTGGAGCCTGACCCGGGCCAGCACCCAATGTGGCAGCAGACCCGCGTCAGCGCATTGTTTGGCGCTGATCATGACCTGCAGGCCATACGCGCCAGCCTGCTGCAACTGGGTCTGGAAGCAGCCGATATTCTCACCGGTGAATTGCCAGATCAGGACTGGATCCGTGCCTGGCAGCAGCACTATCAGCCATTGCAGTGTGGCCGCCTGCACATCTGCCCCAGTCATGTAGACTTACCGATCGAACCGGATGCGGTGGTGATTCACCTGGATCCGGGGCTGGCCTTCGGTACCGGTACCCATCCCAGCACGCGGCTTTGTCTGCACTGGCTGGATCGGGCTGATCTGCTTGGCAAGACAGTCGTGGATTATGGCTGTGGTTCCGGTATTCTGGCCATCGCCGCAGCCAAGCTTGGTGCGGCCCGCGTGTACGCCGTTGACCATGATCCGCAGGCAGTGCAGGCCACTCGCGACAACGCCCGCAATAACCAGACAGCAAACCTTGTGCAGGCTGGACTGTCTGGTGAATTGAATCTGCCACAAGCTGATATCGTCATCGCCAACATCATCGCCAGGCCATTGATCATGCTGAAACCAGTATTGCTGCAATGCCTGAAACCTGATGGCGTATTGGTGCTTGCAGGCATCTTGACCGCACAGGCCGATGTGGTGGCGGCCAGTTATCTGCCCGAGCTGCAACGCCAGCAGCAGTGGCAGCAAGACGATTGGGTCTGTTTGGAGCTGACACGATGCTGAA
>JAJFKZ010000046.1 GCA_021772955.1 Gammaproteobacteria bacterium
TTTTTTCAGCTCACTATCACTGGCATCCCGGTTAACGCCGAGCACGTCGTAGTAATCACGTGGCATAACAGGTCTAAAGCTACTGTGGGGTTGTCGTGGAAATGGGGCTGGGTGGGTGAATATCAAGTCAATGCAGCGTTAAGCAGCAACGAACCCGGCGACCAGATCGCAGGGGGCGTGCTGACAGCACAGCTCCAGACTGGGCCACAAGCTTGGCTTGCAGCCAGTCCAGGAGCGCAACAGAGCAACACTGATCTGTTGCTGGTGCGTGCTTACTGCTTGTCGTTTTCGTCGACTTCGGTGAACTCGGCGTCCACCACGTCTTCATCCGCCGAAGGGCCCTTGTGCGCCGATTCGTCCGCACTGCCCTGCTGCTCATCAGCAGCCTGAGAGGACTGCTTGTAAAGTGGCTCGGAAGCTTTTTGCAATGCCTCAACGGCACTGTCGATGGCGGCCTTGTCGTCACCCTTGATGGCCGTATCCAGCGTTTCCAATGCGCTATCCAGTGCCGACTTGTCGCCAGCTTCCAACTTCTCACCATGCTCCTTGAGCATGCTGCGCACAGCATGGCCCTGAGCATCTGCGGAGTTGCGCGTGGTGACCAGTTCCTGGAACTTCTTGTCTTCCTCACGGTGCAGCTCGGCATCCTTGACCATGCGCTCGACCTCGGCCTCATCCAGACCACTGCCGGCCTTGATCTCGACTTTCTGTTCCTGGCCGGTGTCTTTGTCCTTGGCAGAAACGTGCATGATGCCGTTGGCATCGATGTCGAAGCTCACCTCGATCTGCGGTATGCCACGCTGGGCCGGTCGTATGCCGGACAGATCGAAACGTGCCAGCGACTTGTTGGCCGCAGCCTGATCGCGTTCGCCCTGCAATACGTGCACAGTGACGGCGCCCTGATTATCATCGGCCGTGGAAAAAGTCTGCGAGGCCTTGGTAGGAATGGTGGTGTTTTTCTCGATCAGCTTGGTCATTACGCCACCCAGGGTCTCGATACCCAGTGACAGCGGCGTGACATCCAGCAACAGCACATCCTTGACATCACCAGCCAGCACGCCACCTTGAATGGCTGCACCAACGGCCACGGCTTCATCAGGATTGACATCCTTGCGTGGATCCTGGCCGAAGAATTCTGCCACCGCTGCCTGTACTTTGGGCATGCGGGTTTGACCGCCGACCAAAATGACATCATCAATGTCACTGACTTTCAGGCCCGCATCGTCTATTGCAGTGCGGCACGGCACGATGCTGCGCTTGATCAGATCTTCGCAGAGTGCTTCCAGTTTGGCCCGTGATACCTTGATGTTGAGGTGTTTGGGTCCGCTGCCATCGGCGGTGATGTATGGCAGGTTGACTTCGGTCTGTTGTGATGACGACAGTTCAATCTTGGCGCGCTCGGCGGATTCTTTCAAGCGCTGCAGAGCCAGCGGATCGTTGCGCAGATCCATACCCTGATCTTTCTTGAACTCGTCAATCAGGTAGTCCAGCAGGCGATTGTCAAAATCCTCGCCACCCAGGAAGGTGTCACCGTTGGTGGCCAGCACTTCAAACTGGTGCTCGCCATCCACGTCGGCAATTTCGATAATGGAAATATCGAAAGTGCCGCCACCCAGGTCATACACGGCAATCTTGCGATCACCAGTTTTCTTGTCCATGCCATAGGCCAATGCAGCTGCAGTGGGCTCATTGATGATACGGCGCACGTTAAGACCGGCGATCTTGCCGGCGTCCTTGGTCGCCTGACGCTGGGAATCGTTGAAATAGGCGGGCACGGTAATGACCGCTTCGGTGACTTCTTCGCCCAGATAATCTTCGGCGGTCTTCTTCATTTTCATCAGCACCCGCGCAGAAATCTCCGGCGGCGCCATTTTCTTGCCGGCGGCTTCCACCCAGGCATCACCGTTGTCGGCCTTGATGATGTTGTACGGCACCAGATCCTTGTCCTTTTGCACGACGTCTTCATCGAACTTGCGACCGATCAGCCGTTTCACCGCAGACAGGGTGTTTTTCGGATTGGTGACTGCCTGGCGCTTGGCCGGCTGGCCAACCAGCACCTCATCGTCCTTGGTGAAGGCAACGATGGAGGGCGTGGTGCGATCGCCCTCGGCGTTCTCGATGACTCTGGGCTTGCCGCCATCCATGATCGCGACACAGGAATTGGTGGTTCCCAGATCAATACCAATAATTTTGCTCATTGTTGAATACTCCGTATCCTTGCAATTTAATTCAGTTAAACCATTACTGCACGGCTAGCCGATGGCCGGTCCGTGCCGCAGCGCACAATTGCCACTGCTGTGTGTAGTTTCATATAGCCACTTAGTGGGGTTGCCGTGGCCGCATTTCAATTAAATGCCAGCAGACTTCTGTGCCCGGCAGCTGCAATCGGTGCTGTTGGTCTCTGGTCATCAGCCTGCCGAAACGATGACCATGGCCGGTCGTAACAGGCGGTCATGCAAGCTGCAGCCTTTCTGTATGACCTTGAGAACCGTGTCCTTGGGCACACTCGCATCCGGCAGCACCGAAATTGCCTCATGCCATTCGGGATCAAACGGCTGGTCTTGCGGGTCGATAATCCTGGCATGGTTGTTGGTCATGGTCTTGTCCAGCAATTTCAGGGTCATTTCCATGCCGTTGCGCAATGCCTGCAACTGCTGCTGCTCGGTGGCATCAGCTTGCGCCTGGGTGGCGGTCACGCCCTTAGTTTCTACGGCAAGGCTGGCCTGCAAACCCATTTCCATGCTGTCTCGAACATCCAGCAACTCGCGCATGATGGATTCCAGCGCCAGTTGGCGATGACGTTCCAACTGCCGTTGCTCACGCTTGAGCTGGTTGTCCGCTTCCGCATGAATGCGCAGAACTTGCTCCTGCTGGCTTTGCAGTTGCTGCTGCAATTGCTCCCATTCGGCCGCACTGACAATGACCTGACCGGCGGTGTCCGGCTCGGCTTCTGACTGCGCTTGCGAGCTAGCCGCCTGATTGATCTGGTCATCGTCATGCGGCGCTGCGCTGCCATGCGCATTGTCCTGCTGATCACGCTTGTGTTTCATCATCATTACCCGGAAAGTTTTTACATCAATGGCTGCGATATTGGGTTGCCAATGGCTGATTCAAGCAAGTCAAGCGATCCTGCCAGCTCGGCCTGCAGCGTGACTTTCTGATCTGCGCGCAACAGGTTAAACTGCACCATTGTCTGCCACACTGATTATGCTTCATGCTGCAATCACTGCGAGTGCGCCAATTTGCCATCATCGACGATCTGGAACTGACCTTTCAGCCTGGCTTCACCGTGATCACCGGTGAAACCGGTGCCGGCAAATCCATCCTGGTGGATGCGCTGGGGATTGTGTTTGGCCAGCGTGCCGACAGCAATCTGGTTCGCAGTGGTGCCGAGCGCGCGGAGCTGACCGCAAGTTTCGATCTGCAGCATGCAGCGGCCGCCCGGGACTGGATTACTCAACAACAACTCGACTGTGACGATGACTGCCTGCTGCGCCGCACGCTGAACGCCAACGGCGGCTCACGTGCGTGGATCAACGGCACACCGGTGACCGTGCAGCAGCTGCAGGAGTTTGCCCAGCACATGATCGACATTCATGGCCAGCATGAGCAGCAACGCCTGCTACAGGCAGATGCCTGCCTGGCTTTGCTGGACCAATCCGGTATCGACCCGGGCCTGATTAGCACAGTCAGTGCACTGGCGCAGCAGCATCAGCAGTTACGTCAGGCCCTGCTGCAACTGCAGCAAAGCGGCCTTGATGGCAGTACCGAGGCCCGTCAGCTGCTGCGCTATCAGCTGGACGAACTGGATGCTGCGGGCGATAGCATCGCGCGGCTGGATGCCCTGCATGAACAGCAACGGCAACTGGCCCATGCCGAGCAATTGCAGCAATCACTGGCCGCCGCACTGGAGTGTCTGCAGGCCGAGGAACTGGGGGTGCTGGATCAGCTGCGCAAAAGCCTCAATGACCTCGATGTTGCCAGTGAATTCAGCAGCGACCTGGGTGAGACCAGAAGCATGCTCGAAGAAGCCCGCATCAATGTGCGCGAGTCCATCGGCAGCCTGCAACAGCAGCTCGAGCGCATCGACCTGGATCCGACCAATCTGCAACAGGTGGAAGCCGAACTTTCCAGCCTGCACGACCTGGCCCGCAGACACCGCGTCGATTCCAGTCAGCTGGCCGATCATTATCAACAATTACAACAACAATGGCAGTCCGGTGCAGAGGCCGAACAACGCCAGTCGCAATTACAAGAACAACTTCTGTCAGTGCGCAAGGACTATGATGAGGCCGCTGCAGCCTTGTCCAAGGCACGCACCAAACATGCTGCAAAGTTGGCGGCCAAAGTACAAGGCTTGTTGGCCGAGCTGTCGCTGAGTGATGCGCGTTTGGCCATCGAGGTCAGTCATAGCCCCGACAAGACGCCAACTGTAAACGGTCTTGATCGCGTGCAGATTCAGTTTTCCGCCAATCCCGGCCAGAGCTTGCGAGCACTGGCCAAAGTCGCCTCAGGTGGGGAGTTGTCACGAATTGGTCTGGCATTGATGGTTGCTACGCAACAACAACAGGGCCTGCCGGCCATGATCTTTGACGAAGTCGACGCTGGCATCGGTGGCGCCACGGCATCCACGGTGGGCGCAATGCTGGCCACGCTGGCACGGGGCAGACAGGCATTTTGCGTCACCCACATGGCCCAGGTAGCAGCCTTTGCTGATCATCACATTCTGGTCAGCAAACAAACCGAAGGTCAACACACCCGCACCACCCACCAGTACCTGCATGCCGAGCAGCGCGTCACCGAGCTCGCCCGCATGCTCAGCGGCAAGATCACTGCCAGCAGTCTGGAGCATGCTGGTGAAATGCTGTCTGCCAGCAAAGCCATTACAACTACATTGGCCTGACTACCGCATTTTTTCAGGCGCTGGCTCGCAAGCCACGCACTGGTCCGCATCGATTACCCACTATCCCAATCTGTATTATTGACAGTTCCCAAGCTGTCTTGCTGCGACAGCAGAAAACAAGACGGTCGCTTGACGGGTGATCGGATTTCGTGAATACTTCGATCAATATAAAACTGACGGCTTGACACTCCTGCAGCATATCAACAACATCCTGATCGGAGACCTCCCATGTATACCAGCACTTCCAGTCGCCTGCTTGCAGGTCTGTTTTACCCCGCCTGCTGCATTGTTCTGATTGTCTCAAGCTCGCAGATTCTGGCGCAAAACTCTGATCGCGGTGTGTTTCAAGGCGTCAAGCCAGTGGTGCATTTTGATGAGTCCCCGCCATTGCGCAGCATAGCCCCGAAACCCATCCCCAGAGCCGAGGATCGCGGGGGCTCGATGATCGATCCGCCCGGTAACACGCTGGGAAAACTGGAGGCCGGTCCGCAAACACCTGATCGTGTGGCACAGACAGAATTGGGTTTCGGCAACATACCAGCGCCACTGATCAGCTTCGATGGCCCCAACAACATCTCCGGTGTATCGCCACCTGATCCCATTGGCGATGTCGGCCCCAACCACTACGTGGTCATGAGCAATCTGTTTTTTCAGATTTTCGACAAGAGTGGCGTTTCGGCATTTGGCCCGGCCGCAAACAACACCTTGTGGACTGACTTTGGTGGTGCCTGCGAAAACGAAAATTCCGGCGATCCAGTGGTCCTGCATGATCAACTGGCAGATCGCTGGCTTCTGAGCCAGTTTACTTCGGCAGGTCCGGAGTTTTTCTTTTGCGTAGCCATTTCCACTTCACCTGATCCCACCGGCACCTACTTCCGCTATGCCATCAGCACCGGCAGCAATTTCCCGGATTACCCAAAAGCCGGGGTCTGGGACAACGGCTACTACATCAGCACGCGCGAGTTCGCCGGCAATAACTTTGCCGGTATCGGTGCCTATGCCATGGACAAGCAGGCCGTACTCAACGGCGACCCCAACGCTGTAATCCTGGCTTTTCTAGCGCCACCGGGCGCGCAGCCATTCAACACCGGTGATGGTCTGCTGCCCGCTGATCTGGATGGTTTCACGCTCCCCCCGGCTGGCAGCCCGAACTATTTCGTCGGCACCATGGACAATGGCGGCCCCTATGGCGCGCCACAGGATGCCTTGACTTTCTGGCGCTATATCGCGAACTTTGCCAACCCGCCCGCATCCAGCTTTACGCTGACCAACACCATTCCCATCGCCGCAATCGACACTATTTTCCCATGCCCCGGTGGCGGCAGAAGCTGTATTCCACAGCCCGGAACAGGCAACCTTGTGGACATTCTCTCTTACCGCCAACGGCCGATTCATCGATTGGCCTATCGCAACTTCGGCAGCCACGAATCACTGGTGACCAACCAGTCGGTAGAGGGCCCCAATCTGGTGGCCGGCAACCGCTGGTGGGAAATCCGGCTGCCAGGCGGTACCCCGGTTATTCATCAGGAAGGCACCTTTTCGCCCGGCGCCACCGACGGCATTCACCGCTGGATGGGGTCAGCCGCCATGGACTCAGCTGGCAACATCGCGATCGGCTACAGTGCTTCTGATGCCACCAGTGTGTTTCCAAGCTTGCGCTACAGCGGACGTCTCAGCAGCGACCCGCTGGGGAGCATGCCGCAGGGTGAAGGCAGTATTGTGGAGGGCAGTGGCGCCCAGACCACCAGCCAGCGCTGGGGCGATTATTCCTCCTTGAATGTCGACCCAATCGATGACTGCACATTCTGGTACACGAACGAATATTTTCCCACCAGCGGCAGCGATTGGCGCCTGCGCATCGGTGCGTTTCGTTTCAATGAGTGCGGTACACCCGGGTTTACGCTCGGAGCGCAAGATGCCACGCTGGAAATCTGTGCCGGTGACCCGGCAGTGTATGACCTGAATCTGGGCTCGATTGCCGAGTTCGATGCCCCGGTCACACTGATTGCCCAGAACCTGACAGCGCCCGCCACAGCCGTGTTTGCCCCTAATCCGGTACCAAGCCTGCCCGGCAACAGTCAACTGACAATCGGCAACACTGCCAGCCTGGGTGACGCCGATATTCTGTTCCAGGTGTTGGGTACAGCCATCGGAGCAGATGATCGCAGTATAGACCTGGGTCTCACCTCGTTTGCCGATGTCCCGCCAGTACCAACCCTGACCAGCCCGGTCAACGGCGCGAACAATGTGGAGTTTAGACCCGCATTCGCTTGGAACAGCAACAACAGTGTGTCTGCCACGCTGGAAGTGGCCACTGATGCGGCCTTCAGCAACATCGTGTTCAGCACTACTGTGAGCAGCAACACCGCTGCCGTCGGTTTTGATCTGGACTCCAGCACACAGTATTTCTGGCGTGTACGCGCGAGCAATGCCTGCGGCATCAGTCAGACTTCGCAAGTCTTCAGCTTCACTACACAACCGGCACCGGGTGATTGCGCCGACAGTATTCCGCCCAACGTGCTGTTTTTCGATGACATTGAAAACGGCGACAACGGCTGGACCAGCAGCGGCACGCAGAACACCTGGCAGCGTTCCGGCATAGAAACCAACAGCGGTAGTTTCGCCTGGTTTGCAGAAGACCTGCCCAGTGTTTCAGATCAGCTGCTGGTATCACCCGCAGTGCAACTGCCGGTCGGCGAGTTGCCGATGGTGCTGTCGTTCCAGAACAGTCAGACCCTGGAAGACAACAACGGCACAGCGTGCTGGGATGCCGGACTGCTGGAAATCAGCACCGATGACGGTCTCAACTGGACCCAGATCAGCGCCGCCGAACTGCTCACTGATCCCTATGATGGCGCAGTCACCACCAGCACCAACCCGATCAGTGGCTTGTCGGCCTGGTGTGCCGATCCAGAAGATTTCGTGCGCTCGATCGTGGATCTGTCCGCCTATCAGGGCGAAACCGTGCGCTTTCGCTTCCGCGTCGGCACCGATGGCTCGGTAGGTCGTGCCAACGACGGCTGGTTTATCGACGATGTGCAGGTACAATCCTGTCCTCGTGCTGAGCTGGTGCTGATCGATGGCTTCGAGAACCTGCTCTGATAACGCTGAGCTTGGCCAAACCAGCCAGCACACGGCAGCGCTATAGGCACTGACTGCGACAGCGAAAACCGCCACCTCGACTAGCTACTGGCTGGTCGGGGTGGATTACTGGACACTGTACTTTACGTACGCCACGACCGGATCAAATTAGCATCCTCACTGCACTTTCGCGCCCTGCGATTGGATTGCTGCCCGTAGCTGCGTCAGCAGTCGCTGCCAGTCCACGCGCCGGTTGTAGGCCACCACATTCAGGCTCGGAATCCCGGTGCCTTTGACCAGCAGATAGTCATCCGTACCGGCCCGGCTGCCCGTTTTGGCAGCCTCGATGCCACCCATCATGCAAACACCATTACTGAGTGTGCAGGAAAGCCCCAGTTGCTGATACCGAAACGATTCAAAAATCCGCAGCACACTGGCCTGCAGACCGCTACCAATGCCACCACCAACGCTGGACAAGGTGTCCACCGCCCGTTGGCTGATGCGCAGCGGTACCTTGGGTTTGGACGAAGTGCGCAGCCACGCTTCAAAGCTGACCGGTTGCCAGTCCAGCAAGCGTAAATCCTTCACATAGGCGTCCACCGGTCCGGTGATTCGCCCCACATCAAATGCCGTCGTCAGTGGCTCCAGCTGCAAGCGTTCGACCCAGATGCTGGCGGACAATACTGGCAATACACCAAACGGGCGCTCCAGACTAAGGCTGCTGATTGCCACGCGGCCCTGAAATACCTGCAGCTCAATCTGACCATCCATGCTCCAGATGCCACCATCTCGACTGATCCCCGGTATGCTGCCAGCAAGCTGACCACCAAACTTCGGCCAGCCCATGACCGCACCCAGCTGCTGCAGAGACAACGGCAGCAGCTCGGCATCCAGCACCAGACCGGAGTCACTTTCGAGAAAGTCATTCAGTCTGAAGTCGTGCAACATGATGCCGCCGTCCAGTATCGAAATGATGCTGTCTTGTTGCAGTTGCAGGACTTGATCGGCGACGACAAAATCAAGCGAGGTCCTGGTCACCGGCAATTTACCGATCAGGATCTGATCCCAGCTGATAGCAGACTGCTGATCAGGCTGGCTTTCGGCAGATGCACCCATGCGCCAGTCGATGTCTGCGGCAAGTCCTGTGATTGCAATGCGCCCAGCCGGGTCAGCGAGGTTGAGCTGCTGCAATGACAGGCTGGTGTCGCGCCGCGATGGCTGATCGGCCGCAGTTGTGGAACGTACGCTTAACTGCCCACTGCTGATCAAGCCCTGCAGGCCCCGGGTTTGCAGCCAGCCATTCAGATAGGCAGACTGCAAGGCCGGCAGATCCACTTGCAAGGAAGCAAGCTGCCACTGATCCGGCCACCATGGGTTTATGTCTGGCGCTGGTTGTGGCGGCGGCAAGGCAGTCCCGGACACCGTCTGCGGCTGCGCGGCAAGCTGCCAGCTGGCAGTCGCTTGCAGGTCGATAACCTGATCGTGTTGCCAGCGCAGTTGCTGTAGTTTGAGATCTCCGTTGTCATGTTCGCTGGCTGGCAACCATTCACCAGCTACGCTCAGACTGACATTCGTGGCAGGTGGTGGCAGATAAAAAGCACCCAGCAGCCACTCTCCGGAGTGCCACAGCAGTTGACTGGCGAATGTCCAGTGCTGTGCGGCACGCGCTCGGCTTGCGTTTGCTGTCAACTGCAAGTTCAGCCCAGCTGCAGCGATATCACCGGCACTGTTGTCAAAATCCACGTCGTTAAACTGCAGATCGACTTGCATGGCACTGGCTTGCTGCGGCTGATCCGACCAGGTACCGGCAATGTGTCCACTGATCGTGCCGGCCCGCGGCCATGGCATTTGTTCCAGCATCGACTCGCTCAGCCCCTGCACCAATACTTGCAGAGCGGACAGATCCGTGACCTGCTGCATCCAGGTAAGCGGCAATTGAATCAGATTGATGCGCCAGTCAATTGCTTGGCCGCCGCCTGACAGTCCGCCAGACAGTTCATCTGGCACGATCCGTAGCCGCAGCTGTAGCTGGGCAAAATTCAGCTGCAAATCACCCGACGCTACCTCGTAGCTGAACTCACCATGCACCGGCGGCACTAATCCAGCGGCTGGATCTGACGCATCCAGATCGCGCGCGGTGAGCGTGATGCTGCCAGCTTCACAGGCTTGCAATTGTTGCAGCACACTGCTGGTTTCTGGCATTGCTGCAATCTCTGACCGGGGTATTGTTCCTGACTGCGTGCATTGCAGACGCAAATCCAGCACAGCCACGCTGGCCAGACTGAGCTGCTGCAATTGCAGCACCCAGATGACGTTTTCCGCAGCATTGGCGGCGTCAGATCGTATTGTTGACGGTGGCAGATCAAACTGCAATGCCGCAATTCCAAGCGAGCCCCATTGCAGGTTTTGCAGGCGTAACTGCCATTGTGCTGGCGCCGAGATCGGCGCCAGCAGCAGCAAAAAAAACCACAATGGCATGACCAGCTGTGCCAAAACCCGGTTTACGACAGACCGGCAGGGCTGTGGTAAAAGCTGGCGCTTATACGCTAGACTAGTGCAGTGTTTCATACTGTTTGCTACTTGCAGTGTCCCGCAATGATTTCAAGACAAGGCGCAGTATGCAGGCACTGATGATGATGACATAGACTGCCGGTGGTAATGAGTTATGGTGCATATCGACAAACCGATCGCTGCGATGAAAGTCCTCGCTGCCGATGATAATGACATCAATCGTGAGTTCCTGCACGGCGTTCTGACTCCAGCGGTCGCAGAACTGGTCCTGGTCGAAGACGGATTGCAGGCAGTCGCTGCGGCGCAGCAGAAACACTTCGATGTGGTCTTGCTGGATCTGCATATGCCGGGGCATGACGGCCTGGAATCGATGCAGCTGATGCGTGACCCAAGTACCGAGAACGGCACTTCAGACGAGCCGCGACCGCTGTTTATTGCCATCACCGCCGACGCCAGAAAAACCGAGCAGGATCGCTTGCTGGCAGCTGGTTTCGATGGTTTTCTGACCAAGCCGATATCTGCAGCCGAGTTGATCAACAGCATTGAGCTGATCAATGAACACCCGGGCCATCCGATACTGATCGCGCGCACGCAGCGGCATATCAGTGAACAGTTGAATGACAGCGCCGCCCTGCGCAACATGAACAACGATCGCGAGCTGCTGGATAAATTGCGCCAGAAATTGCTGCAGGAGGTGCCCGACACCATCAACAGCATCAATGCCTTGAGCCAGCAGCAAGACTGGCCAGCGGTGTCCAGACTGGCACACAAACTGGGCGGAGGTGCCGCCTACACGGGTGCAGAAAAACTGGCCGAAGCCTGTCAGGAACTGGAATTGAGCGAGTCCGCGCCGGTGCTGGCACGACACTTGGCGCATTTGCATTTTCGTGCACAAGCCATGCATACCACCGTGCTGATTGAGCAATCCTTGCAGCACAGCCAGATGTTGTCTGGCTAATGAACTAGCCCGCATATTTCATGAAGGCGGACAGTTACTAGTAATATTTTACGGATAAACAAGGCGATAACATCGAAATTTTGCATAGTGGAGTGGATACGGTTTGTCCTGTTCGAGTTCAGGCCAAATCTGGCGTTGCATCTCGAACCATTCATGAAATATGCGGGCTAGACTGGCTAAGCTGCAGTCGATCCGGGCTTGCTGTAACGCCCATGAATAGTTAATTCAGAGGCTTCCTAATTAAAGCTTGTTTGCGTGATCGTTAGCTCGGGCCAGATCCATCGCCGCACGCATGTCTGCAATGGCCCGCTGCAGGCCGCAAAACACCGCCTCGGCAATCAGCGCGTGACCGATGTTCAATTC
>JAJFKZ010000047.1 GCA_021772955.1 Gammaproteobacteria bacterium
TCATGTGATTTCGCTGCATAAAACAAAGAAGCATTACAAAAAATCAGCCTGCGCGCTTGACATTATAGCCTGTGCTGTATCAGATGTAGATAAATTCAACAAACTTAGAGGTGGCGCAGAACAAAGTAGAATTATTTCTGAATCCAGAGACAGTCTACTCCGTGAAGCTCAGAGAAGAGCAAGGAGGACTGAGCAAAGATGAAAAAAATGTCATTGATCGAGAAGTGTTCTGATGAGCTTTTAAACTCGGTTGATCTAAGTAATACACTCCGCGCCATCGAACATGAAGCCGATAATGGCAACCCTGAACTGTATTTTTTACTAGGATGTACGTATCAATCCGGCGAAGCTGGTAATGTTATTAATCACACACTTGCGCTTCAGTACTATGAAAAAGGCTTCACAAGAGGTGATGATCCCATTTCAGGCTACGAACTAGCAAGAATTTATTTCTACGGTTTCGGTGATACACCTATAGATTTCAATAGAGCTTTCTCAATAGTATCAAAAATAGCGTATGAACATGGATATTTTAGAGCTTGTTTCATGCTTGCTCATATGATTGAGAATGGTCTCGGAACAAGTAAGAATTCTGAATTAGCTATAAAATACTACCATGAGGCATACATTTATGGCTGTATACCAGCATTAGGCAATCTGGGCAGGCTCCAGCAATGTAATGGTAAATTCGCTGTTGGGCTTCTGAATCGAATTAAGGCATTCTCAATTGCTCTACCATATATTATATTTAAACGTGATCATGCTCGAATATCATACATATAATCATGTATAGCAATATTATTAACGAGATCTTTGATTAAACGAAATTGCAATTTAATCTTAACTTTCCTTTATGATAAAAACAGTTACTGCCTCAACCAATGCACCGCTGCCAGCAACACCAATGACAGCTATGACAACCAGAGCCGACTGTTGAGCTACGGCGTCAACACCTACGAGTGCACCCAAACATGGTAACAATAGCAGATTGTAATACCGGAAAAACAGATGAAGCCAGAAATGATTCTGTTGCGCAAAACATTGCTGACGCACTACGAAGAAAAGGTGTAAAATACCCCGTATTAGAGCTAAAGGTTTTGGTATATGCAACCGATCCAGAAATATATAATTTTCAATGGGAATTTGTGACGTTTAACGGAAGGAACTGACTTGCCGTCCTATACTATTTTCATAATCATTTATGGCCTGGTTTTGAACCAGCCGCCGAATATGCTGCGCAACCCTTATGAAATAGCATACAACCATTATCAATGTTTCTCTATTGATCAAGATGATCTGGTTCTTTCAAAAAAATTGCTTATCAAGTCCAGTTATGCGCGATTACTTGCACACTATTTCAAATCCATTTATAATAATGTTGAATGGGAGCGACAGCTTTCAATAAGTGCCGCTCTTGGTAATGTGATTTCGCAATATGAGTACGGATTCCTGCTGATCTATCAAAAGAGAGTTGATGAAGGAATTAAATGGCTAATCTTCAGCGCCGATCAAGGTTATATTGATGCGATACGCTAGCTCCATGAAACCTCAGCTAGTAGCGCAATCGTCGCTGAAGAATACTGGCGATACAGATATGCCGTATCTGGCAGGTTATTTGCACGCAATGTATCACTGATGGATATGATCACCGGTGGTGATGGTAACGAATTCTCAGCTTATTTTATCTCTTATCTTCACTTGCTGAAACACGCTAGTAGACACACTCCAGTCGATTATACTGATGCCCTCAATGATTTCAGCGCTATTGATAATAACTATTCCCGAGCATTGATTCCCCGTTTTTTACAAAACCGAGCGAAGGCGCAAGATATTTTGCAGCGTGATGCAAGTTTCGAGAATGCTTACAAATGCTCTATCACAAACCCACCTCGAGTACTTCAATGACCGTTCAGCTGCCATCTTTTACCTTATTTGGCCGTGTTACTGGTCGACTCCTGGCGTTGCAATTGATTGCCTCTGTTTTTTGTATGCAGCTGTACGCCAATGGCATCGATTGTTCAACATTATCTAGCAGCGATTCATCTGATAGAGATGCCGTTGTGTTATGCAAGCATGCAGCTGAATGGAGATCAGCAATCATTGATTATGATATTGCGGGTTTCATACGGTTTGAAAGTCCGGACGCGCAGGAGAGTGTTTCCTACCTAATTCGTGATAACACCTTCGGCATATATGAGCTTATATTTGGCGATGAAGAATCCTACAGATCAAAGCTGTTGGGTTCTATAAATATCCATCTCATTGATGCTAATAAAATAGCTAATATCGAGGTTTGTTATATTGGATTAACCAACAGCAAATCCTTGTGTGTATTCTGGTTTAAACTCGGTCCCTATGTCTGGTATGTTGGCACGGATCATGTTGAACCTTACGATATTGGGTGATACTTACCACAACAAACTGAGCCCTATATACAGGATTAATTCTCACCATCGGACAGTGTGTGGTCACTTTGAGTTGGAAAGGGCTCGCGCTGACATTCGAGATCTAGGGCATCTGAATACCTGATCCGGGCAGTCCGCCGCCGCCCATGCCACCCAAGCCGCCCATGCCTCCAGCAGAGCCTGGCGTGACGATGGATGACTCCTGCTGACGGCGCATCTCCTGCAATTCTTGCATGGTTTTCTCCAGCGCCTGTTTGGCCGCAGCGGCAAAGCCTTGCGCCGCCTGCTGCAAATTGTCACCTTGTAATTCGAATGACAGTGGTAATGCGCCTACCTGGGTCATGACCTGGGTCTGGCCCCAGTATTCCACCTGGCGTGATGGATCGTGGTTGCCGTCACCGTCCACCGGGGTCATACGGCGAATGCTGCCGACCTTGTGGTCGGTAAACTGCTCTTCCAGGTACAGCGCCTGGCTGTCCATGCTGAAGTCGGGCAAATTGTCACTCATGTCAGGTTCCTGGTCTGATTACTGTCTGCACTTTCAGATTGGGTTGCCGTGTCGGTTTGGCAAGTGTTGTTGCGCTGCAGAAAGAATTACTAGCGCTTGCGTCCGCCGGTTTTTTTGCCCGGGCGGGCGGCGCCAGTTGACCTATGGCCTGATTTTTGTCCGGAACGGTTCAGGTGGTTTTGCTGGTTATGGCTTTGTTGCTGATACTTTTGCTGGCGCGCGCTTTGCGACTGCTGGGTCTTGGCGCTGAGGCCGGCTTTTTTCAGTAACAACTCAACGCTGAGTGGCTTCAGGCTGACATCTTCACGCAGTACACGGTGCTCGCGGGGGCTGAGTTTCTGCCATTCTCCACGCTGCAGACCCTTGGGCAGAAACACAGCGCCGTGGCGCACGCGCTGCAGGCGGCTGACTTCGACGCTTTGGCTGGCCCACAGGCGTCGCACTTCGTGCTGGCGGCCTTCCATCAGGGTGACCTGGAACCACTGGTTGGTTTCTCCAGCGCCGGCCCTGGCAATGTCGGTGAAGCGGGCCATCCCATCATCCAGCTCGACGCCGTCCCGCAGCCGTTGCAGTTTGTCCTCGGTCACTTGGCCATGAATGCGGCAGGCATATTCGCGATCCACGCCGGTGGACGGGTGCATCATGGCATTGGCCAATTCGCCGTCGGTGGTCAGAATCAACAGACCGGAGGTATTGATGTCGAGTCGGCCAATGGTAACCCAGCGACCACTCAGCGGCGGTGGCACCTTGTCGAACACGGTTTTGCGACCTTCCGGATCATTGCGGGTGGTGATGACACCAACCGGCTTGTTGTACAACAGCGTTTCCGGTGCAGTTTCATTTAACACGGCGGTGTAGCTGACGCCGTTGAATTCCAGTCGATCACCCAGTTGCAGTTGCTCACCCAGTGTGCAAGCCTTGCCGTTGATGCTGACCTGACCGGCCGCGATGGATTGTTCCAGCTTCCTTCTGGAGCCCAGCCCGGCGCGGGCCATGACTTTTTGAATACGCTCGGTATCGGGTATCGTGGCCGGATCCAGCTTGCCGCGCTGGGGCTTGCTGCCGGTTTTGGCGCCGGTCTTGCCACCAGTCTTGCCACCAGCCTGGGTCGGCCCTGAGCGGCGGCCTGCAGATTGGCTATCCGCATCCGCCAGTGCGCGGGTCCCGGATGGCTTTTTCGAGCGCTTTTTCTGGTAGGACGATGGCGTCGGTTTGTTGTTACGCGGTGGTTTGATGCGGCCTGGTTTGCGCGCATCCGCTGCGGGTGTCCCGGCTGTGGAACGGCCTGGTTTGTCGCTGTCTTTGCCGCGATTAACCGAAAGCCTGGTACGGGCAGGTTTTCCGGACCGGGTGGGTTTTGAGGAGGATTCGGTCATGAGACTATTCTTCCTTACTCAAGCTGGGTGGGCTGTTTACATCCAGGTCTTCATTGTCCTGCGGGTCTGCGTCGAGCGCGTCCGGCTGCAGCAATGAATGCGCGTGATCGACGAGGCTGTCTTTGTCATAGGCCAGGTCTGCCGTTTGCAGTTCCAGCTCCGGTTCCAGTGTTTCGATGTCGCGGATTTCTGCCAGCGACGGCAGTTCTTCCAGACTCTTCATGTTGAAGTGATCCAGAAACCCCTTGGTGGAGCCATACAGTACCGGGCGCCCCGGGACATCCCGGTGGCCAAGTTCCCGTATCCAATCGCGCTCCAGTAGCGTGCGGATGATATTGGTGCTGACGCTGACACCGCGGATGTCTTCGATTTCTGCGCGCGTGATGGGTTGGCGATAGGCAATCAGCGCCAGGGTTTCCAGCAAGGCGCGCGAGTATTTGCGCTGCCGTTCCGGCCACAGGCGGCTGATCCAGGGTTGCAGTTCGGCGCGCACCTGCAGGCGAAAACCACTGGCCACTTCGGTCAGTTGCACACCGCGATCACGACAGCTTTCATCCAGCAATGCCAGTGCTTCGCGAAACTCACTGGTGGCGGGGCGCTCGTCATCGTTGAACATGCCGCCGAGCTGGGCGATGGTCATCGGCTGATCGGCCGCCAGCAATGCAGCTTCGATGATCTGCCGCAGTTGGTCAGGCGGCATTGCCTGAGTTACCGGCTGCGCAGCCGTTGCGCTTGCGCTGACATGCTCCGCTGCAGCCTGTGCATCGGCAGAATTTGCGCGCTCTGACGGCAATTGTTCTGCGGCGTCGCTGGCAGAGTTTTCCGGCATGGTTTCGGGGTCTTGTTGTGTGCTCATGATTGTTCTTGTGACTGTGCTTGGGTGGCAGCGCGCAGATAAATTTGTTCACCGGGCGCCTGTTGCAGTATATCGATCAGATGTTCTTTCAGCAGTTCCAGCATGGCCATGAACGAGACCACCACACCGCGGCGCCCCTCGCTGAGGGTGAACAACGATTCGAAGTGGTGCTGGCGACTGTCCCGCAATAATTCCAGAATGTTGCCCATGCGTTCGCGCACCGACAAGGTTTCGCCCTGAATGCGGTGGTGTGAAAACAGGTCTGCGCGGCGCATGACTTCGGTCAGGGCCAGCAGCAACTCGCGCAGATCCAGTTCCGGCTGGGACTGGGTCGGCTTCAGCTCGCTGGCATCCACGTGCGACAGGTACACATCACGATCCACCTGCGGCAGGGCTTCCAGATCTTCAGCGGCTTGCTTGAAGCGCTCGTATTCCTGCAGGCGGCGGATCAGTTCGGCGCGTGGGTCCTGTTCGTCGGACTCGTCCTCACGGGTCGGGCGCGGCAGCAGCATGCGCGACTTGATCTCGGCCAGAATGGCGGCCATGACCAGGTATTCGGCCGCCAATTCCAGGCGCATATCGCGCATGAGCTGGATGTATTCCACGTACTGCAGGGTGATCGAGGCGATCGGTATGTCCAGAATATCCAGGTTCTGCCGGCGAATCAGGTACAGCAACAGATCCAGCGGTCCGGTAAAGGCCTCGAGTATCACCTCCAGCGCATCCGGCGGGATGTACAGATCTTCCGGCAGGTGGGTCATCGCTTCGCCGCGGATGGTGGCAAAAGGGATATCCGGCTGGGATACCGGCTTTGCCGTAGCGGAATGGCCGGCTTGTGCCGCAGCATGCTGGTCTGCGCCAGCGCTGTGCGTGGTGTCGGGTTCGTGCTGCGTACTGTCCAACGTGGTCGCGGTCGCGTCAGCAGCGTGTTGTGGTTTACTGGTGGGCATAGTCAAGTCGTTGACTTTCAGCACTGCGCGACGCTTTCCGGCACGCCAGCCAGCTCATGCCAGTAGTTGACGATACGGCAAAACAGCTCGGCAGTGCGTTCGGTATCGTAACGCGCCGAATGGGCATCGTTCTGGTTCCAGGCCAGCTCGGCTGCCTGTACTGCGCGTGCCAGCACGGTTTGGCCATAGACCAGACCGCCGAGGGTGGCGGTATCAAAACTGCTGAATGGATGAAACGGCGAGCGTTTGAAGCCAGTACGACCGATCAGAGCGTTGACAAAAGACAGATCAAAAGCCGGGTTGTGACCCACTAAAATCGCACGTTTGCAGCCGGTATCGCGCATGGCCTGCCGGATTGGCTTGCAAATATCACGAAAGGCCTCGGCTTCAGATTTTGCCAGGCGCAACGGATGGTCGGGGTCGATGCCGTTGAACTCCAGCGCCTTGGGATCAAGATTGGCGCCGGGGAAGGGCTCGACATGTCGAGAAACCAGGTCACCGGGTGCCATATGACCCTCTTCATCCATGGTGATGACACAGGCGGCAATTTCCAGCACGGCGTCGGTCGAAGCATTGAAACCACCGGTCTCAATGTCCACCACCACAGGCAAAAAACCGCGAAAACGGTTGCGCATTTGATACATCCGGGCATTATACATTGCCAGACGCCTGATAATGACGGATGCAGTTGGTCGGTCAGCGTTCAGGGCCATTCACTGCGCACTGCTCCTTGCGGCACAACGCCACAGGAACGTTGAGACTGTCATTCTCAGATTGAAGGGCTACCAGATCTGGTTGAAGGACCTCCAGATCAGGTTGATGAACCACCAGGCGGGTCAAATGATCTGATTGCTGGTGGCAAACCGGCGTGGAAGTGCGACAATAGACGCTTTACATTGCACGTTTCAAATGTCAAACAGTCAATCGCCAACTTCTGACGCCGCAGCGCCGCAAACCGGAACAACTGGCAGCAATTGGGTGGTGCTCAAATTCGGTGGTACCAGCGTTGCCAGCATTGCCGGCTGGCGCTGCATCGCGGCCCAGGTTCGACGTTTACAGCAGGACTCGCCGCTGCTGGTGGTGTGTTCGGCGCTGGCCGGCGTTACCAACAGCTTGCTGCTGCTTGCCGAGGGCCAATGCGACGATGTCGAGGCGTTGGCCGACACGATCATTGCACGCCATCAGCAGTTGCTGGTCGCAGCCGGTGGGGATAGCTTCGATCCCGCCATGCAGCTGCTGGTAGGGCAGTTTCGTGACTATCTCAAAGCCTTGCCAGGCACAGTGATAGCCAGTGCCAAGCAGCCGGGTAAACGCTTGCAGGCAGCACAACAGGCGCAGTTGCTGGCCTATGGCGAGCTGCTGAGCACCACGCTGGGAGTGCAACTGTTGCAGTTGCAAGGCGTAGCTGCAATCTGGCGCAATAGCCGCGAGCTACTGCAGGCGCAGCCGGCACGCGCACACCACCCGGAGCACCATGCGTGGCTGAATGCCGAGTGTGACATGGTTGCTGATGTCAAAGTGCAGCAGCAACTGGCTGCTGCACTGCACGCACAACAGGCACAGGTGGTGCTGGTCCCCGGCTTCGTGGCAGCCAATGCCGATGGTGCAACCGTGCTGTTGGGGCGCGGTGGATCAGACACCAGCTGTGTCTATCTGGCGGTACTGCTGGCGGCGCGACTGGTGGAGATCTGGACCGATGTGCCCGGTCTGTTCAGCGCCAATCCCCGTCAGGTTGGCAATGCCAGGTTGCTGCGCCATCTGGGCTACATGGAGGCCCAGGAAATTGCTGCCACCGGCGCGCGGGTATTGCATCCGCGCTGTCTGCGGCCGGCGCAGCTGGCCGGTATTCCCATTCACGTGCGCTCTACCCATCAGCCTGAGCATCCGGGCACGATCATTTCTGATCAGGCGCGCGATTTTGGCGCTCAGGTCAAGGCCATCGTCAGTCGTCACGGTATTACGCTGGTGGTCATGGAAACCCTGGGTATGTGGCATCAGGTCGGCTTTCTTGCCGATGCCTTTGCCGTGTTTCGCCAGCACGGGGTGTCGGTGGATCTGGTGGCGACGTCAGAGTCCAATGTCACCTGCTCCGTGGATACCGGTGAGCAGTTACTGCAGCAGCAACAGTTGCAGGCACTGGAAAAAGATCTGCAGGCGATCTGTCGGGTTCGTGTGATTCCCGATTGTGCCGTGGTAGCGCTGGTTGGACGTGGCATACGTACCATGTTGCATCGGCTGGCACCGGCATTCGAGGCGTTTGAAGAACGCCGCATTTTATTGCTGACCCAGGCTGCCAACGACCTGAACCTGAGTGTGGTGGTGGCCAGTGAACACGCCGACAACCTGGTGCATCAGCTGCATGAACTGCTGATTCCCAGACTTGCACGCATACCCGAGGAATCGGTGTTTGGTGAGAGCTGGCAGGAGCTGACGCAGGACCAGGCCAAACCCCTGCAAAGTCGCGCCAGCTGGTATCGGGAGCATCGACAAACCTTGTTGGAACTGGCCGCGCAGCATCCCTGCGCCTATGTCTACAATCTTGCCGTGGTACGCCGTCAGGCCGCAGTATTGCAGCAAATGCGCAGTATCAAGCGCGTGCTGTATGCGATGAAAGCCAACAACAATGTGCATGTTCTGCGACTGTTGCGGGCGCTGGGTATCGGCTTTGACTGTGTTTCCATGGACGAGGTGCTGTATCTGCAACAGGCCACTGATGCCGGTGTCGACGAGATCCTGTTCACGCCGAATTTTGCGCCGGTCACCGAGTACCAGCAGGCCTTGCAGATGGGTCTCAAGCTGACCATCGACAATGGGTTCATCGTGCAGAACTGGGATGGCTTGCTGCGCGGTCGCGAGGTTTTTCTGCGCGTTGATCCAGGTCAGGGGCATGGCCATCATCAAAAGGTCAAGACCGCGGGCGTGCATTCCAAATTCGGTATTCCATTGAACGAGTTGGCGCAGCTGGCACAACGTTGTCAGCAGCTCGACCTGCGCGTTACCGGATTGCATGTGCACATCGGCTCGGGTCTGACCTTGCCGGATAACTGGCGGCGCAGCGCCGAGTTGCTGTTAGGGCTGCTGCAGTTGTTTCCGCAGGTCAAAGTGATCGATCTCGGCGGCGGCCTGAGCGTGGCCAGTAAACCCGGTGACGATGATCTGGATGTGGCCCGACTGGATCAGCTGCTACTGGACGTGCAGCAGCAGCATGTGCAGCGCGGTGGGGCCGAGGTGGCTTTCTGGTTGGAGCCGGGGCGCTTCCTGGTCTCTGAGGCCGGAGTATTACTGGCCCGGGTAACACAGACCAAGGGCAAGGGCGATGTGCGCTACGTGGGCCTGAACACCGGCATGAACAGCCTGCTGCGGCCGGCACTGTATGGTGCCTACCACGATATCGTCAATCTCAGCCGCCTGGACGATGCCGAACAGCAGCTGGTCAATGTGGTCGGGCCAATTTGTGAGACTGGCGACATTATCGGCCTGGATCGTATGCTCAGCCGCTGTACGGAGGGCGATGTCGTGTTGATCGCCAACGCTGGGGCCTACGGTGCAGTCATGAGCAATCATTACAATATGCGCACACCAGCACCGGAACTGATTCTGGGTATGGCACAGTGAAGCAGCGTTTCAGCTTTGTCGGCAGCGATTGGCAGCAGCACGGCTCGGACTTGCAGCTTAGTCTGCACTACCGTTTGCACACCCCACAGACGCAGCATGCATTCTGCGAAAGGATTGTTTTCCCCGACGTCGCTGTGCCGACTGACACGCAGCGTCTGCAGGCCCTGACCCAAGCCACCCGCCTGTTGCACTGGCTGGCCGGGATCAGCTACTGGAAAACCACCTGTTGCACCACACTGGAGTTCGATCAGCCGCCGGATGCCTGGCAGGCACAGGCGCTGGAGCAGGTTTATGGCCATGGCCTGGCCGAGTTTGCCTATGTCAATCAACTGGATACGTCCAGCTGGCATGGCATGTTCACAGCTGCCGCTGACGTTGACAGCAACCCCGCCGTGCCGCAGCTGCGACCAGCGCGCCGGGCGCTGGTGCCCATGGGCGGTGGCAAGGATTCACTGGTGGCACTGGAAATGCTTAAAGCCGCTGCTGTGGATTGTACGGTGACGGCAGTGCGACCGGCGCAGCTGATCAGCGCTGTGGCCAGACTGACCGGTCGGCCATGGCTGCCGATTGCTCGCCATATCGATGTGCAACTGCTGGAACATAACCGCCAGGGCGCCTGGAACGGGCATGTGCCAATCACTGCGATCAACGCAGCGATTTTAATGTTGGCAGCGATTTTGTATGATTTTGAAGCGGTGGTGTTCGCGAATGAGAGCTCGGCCGATGAGCCCAGTCGCAGTTTGGATGATGGCAGCACGGTGAATCATCAGTACAGTAAATCCAGCGCCTTTGAAGCGTTGTTGCAAGACTGGTTGGCACGCTATGTGGCCACTGATCTGTATTGCTTCTCACTGCTGCGGCCATTCACCGAGTTGGCCATTTGTCAGCGTTTCGCCGCACTTGAGCAGTATCATCAGACTTTTTCCAGTTGCAATCGTCAGTTTCACTTGCAGGGTGCGCGCAGCGACAGTCGCTGGTGTGGTCACTGTCCCAAATGCCTGTTCGTGTATCTGGCGCTGGCGCCATTCATGACGCGCGCGCGGTTGTCACAGTTGTTTGGCGCTGATCTGCTCGATGATGCCAGCCTGATCGATGCGTACGCGGCTTTATGTGGCATAGGCGACAAGCCATTTGAGTGCGTGGGTACGCTGGCAGAGTCGCGTGCGGCGATGTTGGCGCTGGCACAAGCGCAGTCTGTGGATACCAGCTGGGCCACGGCGCGGGTGCCTGGGCGGTTGGCGCCGAAGTTGCGGGAGGCAGCGGATAGTTCGCTGTCACAATTGCTGCGCGTCGAGCATCCGCACCAGATTCCGGCGGCTTATCGAACGCTGTTGTCGGCATGAAAATCGCCGATTTACAGGGCGCGCGCATCGCTGTGCTTGGTCTGGGGCTGGAGGGTCAGGCGGTGCTGCAGGCGCTGGGCCGCAAGCTGCCCGGCCAGACGCTGCATGTGCATTGCGAGCAAGCTCCGCAAGCCGATCAGCTGGCACAACTGCACAACGCACAGCTGCATGTGGGGCCGTTCGCAGCGGCCGGACTGGATAGCTATGATGTGCTCATCAAGTCGCCCGGCATCAGCCTGTACCATGCGGCGATTGTGCAGGCCACAGCAGCGGGTGTGGCCATGACATCGGGCAGCAATATCTGGTTCAGCGAACGGGCGCATGAGCGGGTCATTGCCATCACCGGCACCAAGGGCAAAAGCACCACGGCCGCGTTGACGGCACACTTGTTGCGCAGTGCTGGCCTGCAAGTGCAACTGGCAGGCAATATCGGCGTGCCGCTGATCAGTCTGCTGGATGCGAGCGCCGATGCCTGGGTGCTGGAGTTGTCCAGTTTTCAGATCGCCGATTTGCGCGCCACAATTGAGGTGGCGGTGCTGTTGAGTCTGTTTGACGAGCATCTGGATTGGCATCGTGGCGCCAGCCAATACCGTGCTGATAAGTTGCGATTGTTGGCCATGGCCCGGCGCAAGGTGCTGATCGCCAGCAGCTTGCGCGATAGCATTGCTGGTGAACTGCCGCCGCAGACGGTGGCCACAATCGAGTACTTCGGTGCCGAGACCAGTGCCTGGCAGATTGCCGATCAGCAGCTGTTACACAGTGATGGACGCTGTTTGTCGACCGCCGGGCTGGCCTTGCGTGGTCGCCACAATCTGCTCAATGCCTGCGCCGCGTTGACTATTGCAGATAGCTGGGCGATCACCGAGGCACAATTGCAGCGCGGCTTGCTGAGCTTTACGCCGCTGGCGCATCGATTGCAAACTGTGGCGCAAAATGCGCGCTGGACTTTTGTCAATGACAGTATTGCCACCACGCCCATGGCGACGGTCATGGCCTGGCAGGCACTGGCTGGCGAAAAAATTTGTCTGATCGCGGGCGGTTTTGATCGTGGCCTGAGTTGGGATGTGCTGCTGGATGAACTGATTGACCATCCGCCGCACGCCTTGTTCGGTTTGCCTGACACCGGGGCTGCGCTGGTGCAGGCCTTGCAGCAGCGGTTGCAGCACAATGGTCAAAACCAGCCAGCCGGTGGTTTGTGCGCGGTCGCCAGTCTGCAGGAAGCGTTTCAGCGCTTGCCGGAACCAAGCGATGCAGGCTTGACCGTGCTGCTGTCACCCGGGGCGGCGAGTTTCAGCCAGTTTCGCAATTTCGAACAGCGCGGAGCTACTTTTGCTGATCTCGCTCAGGCCATGATCAGGGGCGAGTCTGGTTGATACCGGCCGAGAGCTGTATATGCGGGTTAACTGCTGCGATGCACAGCCAGATGGCATTGTTCGAGCAGCGCCTGGCGATACACACTGTCAGGTAGCGCTTGCAGTTCTAGCGCGGCTTGCGCAGCGATCTGCTCGGCCCGGGCTTGTGCGCGGCGGATGGCGCCGGTAGCGAGTAGAATCTCGTGTACTTCGGTAAGGCGTTCGCGCTGACCGTTGCTGATGATTTCGTCCAGGCGCTCGCGGGCATCGGGACTGGCCGCCATGCGCGCATAGATCAAAGGCAGCGTGGTTTTGCCTTCGGCCAGATCATCGCCCAGGGACTTGCCCAGCTGCTCCTGATCAGCGGTGTAATCGAGCACGTCATCCATGACCTGGAATGCTACCCCGAGCTGGGTGCCGAAGCGGGCCATGGCGCCGCGAATCTCGTCACTGCGGGAGGTGATCACGGCGCCAAGTTCGGCGGCGGCGCGAAACAGTCGGGCGGTCTTGTCTTCGACCACGCGCAAATATTGGGTTTCGTTCAACGCAGCATTGCCCAAATGCATCAATTGTTGCACTTCGCCTTCGGCAATGACGTTGGTAGCGCGCGCGAGAATGGCCATCACCGGCATGCTGTCGACATCGACCATCATCTCAAAGCTGCGTGAATACAGAAAATCGCCCACCAGTACGCTGGCAGCATTGCCCCAGACGGTATGCGCTGCGTCCAGCCCGCGCCGACGATCGGACTCGTCCACGACATCATCGTGCAACAAGGTCGCGGTGTGAATGAATTCAATGATGGCCGCCAGACGGATATGCTGCTTGCCGCTGTAGCCACAGCTTTTCGCAGCCAGCAGATGCAGTATCGGGCGCAGTCGTTTGCCGCCGCTGTTGATGATGTATTCGCCGATCTGATTAACCAGAACCACATCCGAGTGCAGGCACTGGCGAATCAACTGATTCACTTCCAGCATATCCTCGCCGGTCAGGTTCGAGATCGCATCAACAGCGAGCGCATGTTCGGAGGAGCGTGACATAAATTGCGATTATACGTGAAAGACGAACCCGGGCGTGTTATTTTGGTCGGCTGTAGCCATTCACGGCTGTTCGGCTGCGTACTGCAGAGCATGAATGCTGTAATCGACGGTCGATCATCTTATTATATTGCAACTACATCAGCTGGAGACAAGAGCATGTCAAGAGGCATCAACAAAGCAATCATCGTTGGCAACCTCGGCGCTGACCCGGAGGTCAGATCGATCCAGAGCGGCACCACGGTCACCACCATCAACGTGGCAACGTCGGAAAGCTGGCGCGACAAGAACACCGGTGAAAACCGCGAGCAAACCGAATGGCATCGCATTGTCATGTGGGGCAAGCTGGGTGAAATCGCCGGTGAATACCTGCGCAAGGGCAGTCAGGTGTACATCGAAGGCAAGATACAGACCCGCAAGTGGCAGGACAAGGACGGCCAGGATCGCTACACCACCGAGATCAAGGCCACAGATATGCAGATGCTGGGCGGACGTGGCGGCAGTGCAGCGTTACGTGACAATGGTTCTGAAGCCACCGGCGGGTCTGGCAGGCAGTCGCCTGCGCCTGCGTCGCAGGGTGATTCGGCACCGTTTGAGGACGACGACATTCCATTCTGATTCAGCCGTACTGATTCATGACTCATTCCCGATCCAGCAGCCCGAAGCGATGCTGGCTGGTGACCGGTGGCTGCGGTTTCATCGGCAGCCATTTCATCCGCGACAGCCTTGCTGCTGATGTCGATCTGCACATCGTCAACCTGGACAAGCTGACCTACGCAGCCTGTCCGTTGACGCTGGTGGATGTTGCTGCGGAGCGTTATCAGCTGGTGCAAGGCGACATCAACGATGCGCAGTTGCTGGCCACGATTCTGGCCGAGCACGTGCCGCAGGCGCTGGTGCATTTTGCTGCAGAGAGCCATGTGGATCGCTCCATTGATGCACCACAGGTATTCATTCACACCAACATCAACGGTACCCAACAGTTGCTGAGCCAGGCACTGGAGTACTGGTCGCAGCTAAGCGATCAAGCGCAGCAGCAGTTTCGTTTTTTGCAGGTGTCCACCGATGAAGTGTATGGCAGTTTGGGGCCAGATGGTCTATTCAGTGAGGATTCGCAGTACCGTCCAAATTCGCCGTATGCCGCCAGCAAGGCCGCTGCAGACCACCTGGCGCGCGCCTGGCAGCACACGTATGGACTGCCGGTGATCATTTCGAATTGCTCCAACAATTATGGCAGCCACCAGTATCCGGAAAAGCTGATACCGCTGATGACGCTAAAGGCCGCAGCCGGCGAAGAACTGCCGGTCTACGGTCAGGGTACGCAGGTACGCGACTGGCTGCATGTCAGTGATCATGTGCGTGCACTGCAAATGCTGCTGGCCCGTGGTCTGCCGGGCCGGGTCTACAACGTCGGTGGTGACAATGAGCATCGCAACATCGATATCGTGCAGCGCATCTGCGACCTGGTGGACGAACAGCAACCGGGTCCCGGATCACGCCGGGCGCTGATCCGTCATGTCATGGATCGGCCCGGGCATGACCAGCGTTATGCCATTGATGCCAGCCGCATGCACATCGAACTGGGTTGGCGGCCACAAGTGGATTTTGTGGCCGGACTGCGTGCTGCAGTGCACTGGTATCTGCAGCATCCGCAATGGGTGGCCGCGGCGCAGCAGGCTTATCAGGGCCAGCGTCTGGGCCAAAGTCTGGACCAGCGTTTGGGCCAGCGTTTGGACCAGACTGGCAACCCGGCTCACCAACAGCAGCCAGCCGCCGACAAGAACCATACACAGGACCACCAGGCATGAGCAATCCGGAACAGCTGCAGCGCCGTGGCATCATTCTCGCTGGCGGTAGTGGAAGTCGTTTGTACCCGGTCACCAAGGTGATCAGCAAGCAGTTACTGCCGGTCTACGACAAGCCGATGATCTACTACCCATTGAGCACACTGATGCGTGCGGGCATGCGCGACATCATTGTCATCACCACCCCGCACGAGCAGCACCTGTTCCAGCAGTTGCTGGAGGATGGTAGCCAGTGGGGTATGCGCATCAGTTATACCGTGCAGCCTGAGCCTGCAGGTCTGGCGCAAGCATTGATTCTGGCCCGGGAGTTTCTCGGTGGTCGTCCCAGCTGTTTGATACTCGGCGACAATATTTTTCATGGCAGCGGCATCAACGAGCTGTTGCAGCAGGCCGATCAGCGCCGTCGTGGCGCCACGGTATTTGCCTATCAGGTGCGCGATCCGCAGCGCTACGGGGTGGTGGAAATGGACCGCGAAGGTCGTGCGCTGAGCATCGAGGAGAAACCGGCGCAGCCAAAATCTGCCTATGCAGTCACCGGTTTGTACTTCTATGACAGCAAGGCACCCGAGTATGCCGCCAGCCTCAAGCCATCGCCACGTGGTGAGCTGGAAATCACTGATCTGAACCGAATTTATCTGCACAAGTCGCAGTTGCAAGTGCAACGCATGGGGCGTGGCTTTGCCTGGCTGGATACCGGCACCCATGATTCCCTGCAACAGGCGGCGAGTTTTATCGAGACCATTGAGTCACGCCAGGGCTTGCGTGTCAGCTGCCCGGAAGAACTGGCCTACCGGCAGGGATGGATTGATCGCCAGCAGCTGCTGCAACTGGCTGAACCACTGCTGGCCAGCGGCTACGGTGAATACCTGCAGGCAGTGGCCCAGACCCGCACTGCCGACTTCGACCACTGAGCTGATGCACTGATGCAAGTGACACCCACGGCCTTGCCCGAAGTATTGCTGATCACGCCGCAGCAGCATGGTGATGCGCGTGGCTGGTTCATGGAGAGCTGGAACAGTGCCCGTTATGGCGCTCACGGATTGCCAACTGACATGCCGCAATGCAATATTTCCTGGTCGGCTCATGGTGTTGTGCGCGGATTGCATTATCAGCAACCACAGCCACAGGGCAAACTGGTGCAGGTGGTGCACGGCGCGGTGTTTGATGTGGCCGTGGACATCCGTCGCGGCTCGCCGGATTTCGGACGCTGGATCAGTGCTGAACTGAGTGCCGACAACCATCGCCAGCTATGGGTACCCCCCGGCTTTGCACATGGTTTTCAGGTGCTCAGCGAGCAGGCCATGTTTGTTTATCATTGCAGTGCGCTGTATGTTGCCGAGCATGATGCAGTCATTCACTGTCAGCACAGCAAGCTGGGCATAAACTGGCCGCTGCCGATCGCTGAGCTGTCCGCCAAAGATGCTGCGGCACCAGCGCTGGCGGAGATTGCACCTGCTGCTTTGCCGGCATACCCGCACGCGTGTGATGTCGAGCATGACCAGGCTCGCGGCCAGCATCATGACCAGGCTCGCGGCCAGCATCATGACCAGGCTCGCGGCCAGCATCATGACCAGGCTCGCGACCAGCATCACGACCACGCTCGCGATCAGAAGCATCGCCAGGATGACCAGTAACCATGAACATCCTGCTGACCGGTGCCGGCGGACAGATCGGCAGCGCCTTGCGCAAAACCGCACCTGCAGGCGTGAAGCTGTTTGCCTGTTACCGGCAGCTTGCCGAGCATGCCGACGCTGATGCCTGCAGCGTTGATCTGGGCGATGCGGACCAGGTCGCTGCGCTGTTACGCCAGCATCGCTTTGATGTGATCATCAATGCGGCCGCATGGACCGCAGTGGATGAAGCCGAAAGTCAGCCTGAAGCTGCGTTCAGAATGAATGCCGGACTGCCGCAGCAGTTGGCCGAGCATGCTCTGGCAGAGCGGATTGCGTTGCTGCATTACTCCAGTGATTATGTCTACGCCGGCAACAAGCATGGCGATTACATTGAAACCGATGCACCGGCACCGCTGAATGTGTACGGCCGCTCCAAGCTGGCTGGTGATGCTGCGATCATCGCCACGGCCTGCGATCATCTGATTCTGCGCACCAGTTGGGTGTATGGTGGGCCGGGCAAAAATTTTCTGTACAGCATCGCCGAGCGTTTGTTGCAAGGCGCTGCTGTGTCGGTGGTAGACGACCAGCTTGGCTGTCCGACCTGGAGCGAGGACATTGCCCGCTGTAGCTGGCAGGCCTTGAGCTGCATGCGCGTTCAGCAAACATTCAACTCCGGGCTGTATCATCTGTCTGGTAGCGAGGCCATGAGCTGGTATGATTTTGCCGAACAGATAAGGCAGACATTGTTGCAGCAGAAGGCATTGCCGCAATCGGCATCGGTGTCAGCATGCACCAGCAGCAGCTATCCGCAACAGGCTCCGCGGCCAGCCCGCAGCGTGCTTGACTGTGCCGCTTTTCGGCAGCAATTTGGCTGCAGTCCGGCCGGCGTCGAGTCCATTCATCAGGCCACGCTGAATTATCTGCATAAGCAGCCGGCAGGTCATAAAGGTGCACGCCGGTGAGCATTTTTCTCCAGATGCAGACACGTTTTCCAGTCATCAGTACAGTTTGCTCATGACACCACCATCATCACCAGGCAGGTTTTTACCATGACTCAGATAACCAGCAAAGCGTAAATCCTATGCTCATACCCGTCATACTTTCAGGTGGTGCCGGCACCCGGCTGTGGCCGGTGTCACGCAAGGCACATCCGAAACCGTTCATGCTGTTGGCCGATGGCCAGTCGTTGGCAGCACACACTTTGCAGCGCGCGCTGGCGGTCAGTGCAGGCAGTGAAGTGATCACCGTGACTGCGCGTGATTATTACTTTTATACCCGCGATATTTATCAACAGGTTGCAGCTGAAGCGGCTCGTTATCCGTTTATTCTGGAGCCTAGTGCCCGCAATACTGCACCCGCCATTGCCATGGCGGCCTTGGCCATCAGAGCCCGCCACGGCGGTGCTGCCTGCATGCTGGTGATGCCCGCCGATCACTTGATTCGCAAACTGGATAACTTCAGCACTGCGGTGCAAGCCGCGACACAACTGGCCAATGCAGGCCGACTGGTGACCTTTGGCATTGTGCCCACGCATGCCGAAACCGGCTACGGTTATATACGCCTGGGTGATGAGATTCTGGCACCGGGTTACCAGGTTGACGAGTTTGTGGAAAAACCCGATCTGGCTACGGCCATGGCCTATCTTGAGGATGGCCGGTACCGCTGGAATGCCGGTATTTTCTGTTTTCGCTGTGATGCCTATCTGCAGGCATTACATCAGCATCAGCCGCAGCTGCATGCCGCGGTGATGGCCTTGTGGGATGGTCTGGATGCGCTGCAATCTGATCCGGCAACAGAGCAACCGCTGGAGCTGCCGGCCGCAGCTTATGCTGAACTGGAGTCCATTTCGGTGGATTATGCGGTCATGGAAAAAGCCGACAATGTCGCCGTGGTCGATGCCGACCTGGGCTGGAGTGATATCGGTTCATGGAAAGCCATCAGCGAACTGTACGAAGGTGATGAAATGGGCAACCATTTGCGCGGTCCGGTACGGCTGGCTGATGTACACAACTGCTTTGTGCAGTCTGAGAGTCGCTTGATTGCGGCGGTCGGAGTATCCAATCTGGTCATCGTCGATACCGGTGATGTGGTGCTGGTGGCTGATCGCGAGCGCTCGCAGGAGGTCAAGCAAATTGTCAGCCAGTTGCATGCAGAAGATCATGACGCGGCCACTTTCCACAGCACTGTGCATCGTCCCTGGGGTAGTTACACGGTGCTGGAAGACGCTGACGACTGCAAGGTCAAGCGACTTGTGGTCAAGCCGGGGCAGGTGCTGTCCCTGCAGCTGCATCATCGTCGTTCAGAACACTGGACGGTGATTCGCGGTCGCGCTAAAGTACGTATAGGTGATCAGGAGTCGGTATTGCAGGCGAATCAATCGGCATGGATTCCGGTGGCAACGCTGCATCGACTGGAAAACCCCGGCAGCGACGATCTGCATTTGATCGAAGTGCAGACCGGCGACTATTTTGGTGAGGACGATATCGAAAGGTTTGAGGACGTGTATGGAAGAGTCTGATACCCGTAACAATACAGCTGCAAGACGGTACCGATACGGCCTGTTGTTGGGCGTGCTGGTCGTGACCGTCTGGGGATCAACAGCGATGGCGCAGAAAATTTATCAAGAGCGACGTGCTGAGTATTACCGTCAATCGGCCGTTTATGAGCAAGAGCTGCGGCAATGGCAGAGTGCCAGAGAGCGTGAGCTGAAACGTCCCGATGGTTGGCTGGCGCTGTCAGGTTTTGCATGGCTGCAGGATGGTTCCAGCAGCATGGGTAGTGGTGATGATATGCAGATCCAGCTGCCAGGTGGACCGGATTACTGGGGCACCATATCGGCTCGTGATGGCAAGGTGGCCTTCCTGCCGGCAGATGACAGTGGCGTGCTGGTGAATGGCAAAGCGGTGCCGCTGGCGGCACTGGTGGTGGATGATCAGGGCGAGCCGACCATCGTCAGTGCCGGCAGCTACAGCTTTCGCGTCATTCGCCGGCAGCAGCTTGCCATTCGCGTGCGCGATGCGCAGGCTCCACTGCTGACTGAATTCAAAGGGCTGGACTATTTTCCCATCAAAACCCAATGGCGTGTGCCCGCCAGGTACATTCCAAACCCGTCCGGCACCACGTTAAGCATCACCAATGTGCTGGGGCAAGAAGAACACATGCCCAACCCCGGCGCACTGCAGTTTAGTGTCGACGGCAAGCAATATCAGCTGCAGGCATTGGTGGAGGAGGGCAGTGATCAACTGTTTGTCATCATCGCCGATCGCACCAGCGGCAAACAGACCTATGGTGCCGGCAGGTTTATCTACGTTGACTATCCCAACCTCGATGGCGTCACCGAAATCGATTTCAACAAGGCCTACAACCCACCCTGCGCGTTCACGGCATTTTCAAGCTGTCCATTACCGCCTGACGGCAACCGTCTGAGTCTGCCGGTTGAGGCCGGAGAAAAGCTGTATCGCCATGGCGGGTGACTACGGCTGCTGGTAGTGGGCCACGCGAATAGTTCGGTGACACTCAGCCGTCGCACAAGCGTGGCCTCAGCTGCCGTTGAACTTGGGTTTGCGCTTGTTCAGAAACGCACTGGTGCCTTCGCGCATGTCCTCAGAGCTGCAACACAAGGCGAACAACTGGGTTTCCATGTTCAGCGCTGCCTCCAGTGACATGTCCTGACCATTTTGTACCGCCTCGATGATGCTGCGCATGGCAATCGGTGCTGAGGCAGCAAGTTTGTGGGCCAGCGTCCAGGCCTGGTCAGACAGTTCCTGAGTGCTATACACGTGCGCCAGTAGCCCCCAATGTTCAGCCGTCGCAGCGTCGATTGGTTGCCCGGAAAGAATCAACTGCATGGCACGGCTGCGGCCGAGCATGCGCAACAGGCGTTGGGTGCCGCCAAAGCCGGGCAGGAGGCCCAGCGTAATTTCGGGCAATCCAAGTCGGGCATTGTCCGAGGCAATGCGGATATGACAGGCCAGCGCCAACTCCATTCCACCGCCCAGGGCGAAACCATTGACGGCGGCGATCACAGGCTTGCCGCAGTTTTCTATTTGCCGCATCAGCTGTTGGCCCAGTTCGGAAAAATCCCTGGCCTGAAGCGGATTCAGCGCATTGATTTCAGCGATGTCAGCACCTGCAACGAATGCTTTTTCGCCAGCACCGGTGATGATCAACGCGCGCAGTGAGTCATCGCTGGTGGCATCTTCAACGGCATCACCCAGCTCGATCAGGGTATCCAGGTTCAGCGCGTTCAGTTTGTCCGGGCGCTGAACGGTGATCTGAATCACAGCGTCGCGCTGTTCGATGGTCAGGTTGCTATAGGTCATGTGATAGAACTCGGTATGGATTGCAATGGGGGTTATTCAGGGTTGCCATTGTAATAGGACTAACCCGCATATTGCACGAGGGGTTCGGATTTTAGGGGAAATCTGCCACACTGCGACGGCAGATTTTTCCTAACACCGAATAGGACAAATTGTACTTTTGCAATTTCGATCAATTTCGTTATAACTTATTGGTGTGCATACGCTTTTCTTGCCTGAACGTCCGTCCTCGTGCAATATTCGGGCTAGTCGCAAGGCGTAGCCAGTGTCTGCCCCGGACTTGATCCGGGCTTCAGTGGATGGGGCGTTGCATGACCGCGGGGCCGGCACAGATGCGGGGCCAGCGGCGTCGCAGTAGCGGGAGTAGTGAATAAGACGGGCTAAACACGTTGCCGATGGTAATGTGCGACGTTATAATGCATGGTCTTGTTGGTGGGGGATCATCCTGACGGGTCGTTAGCTCAGTTGGTAGAGCACTGGACTTTTAATCCATTGGTCGTAGGTTCGAGCCCTACACGACCCACCATTCTTATCGCCCGGGTAGGCACGATGCGGTTTCGTCACCGGAACCCGGGTCAAAACGCCGGTGACTCGCAATGAATTTCAGAAGCGACAATGAAGGCCCGGTTGCCGATAGCATCTTGCAAGCCATCGTCGCGGCCAATGTGGGCGCCGCCCATGGCTATGCTGAGGATCAGTATTCGGCTCAGCTTGACGCCGTGTTCAGCGAGCTGTTCGAGACCGAAACCACGGTGCTGCCACTGGTCACGGGTACTGCTGGCAATGCCATTGCCCTGGCCGAAATGTGCCCGCCCTGGGGCAGTGTGGTGTGTCATCAGCACGCGCACATTCATGAGGACGAATGCGGTGCCCCGGAGTTCTACAACCCCGGTTGTAAACTGGCCGCATTGCCGGGCGGTGATGGTCGTATCGATGCTGCCGAACTGGCCGGCTGGCTGGCCGGGCAGGGGCTTCACGGGGTGCACCAGAACCAGCCTTCGGTACTAAGCCTGACCCAGGCTACCGAGGCCGGCACGGTCTACAGCGTCGAGCAGATCAGCGCATTGACGGCAGTGGCACGACAGCACCACATGAGCGTGCACATGGACGGCGCCAGATTTGCCAACGCACTGGTAGCGCTGCAGCAGACACCCGCAGAAATTACCTGGAAAGCTGGCGTCGACGTGCTCAGTTTTGGCGCCAGCAAAAATGGCTGCATGGCCGCTGAAGCGCTGCTGCTGTTCGGGCATCCGGAATGGCTGCAAGGCATGCAGCGACGGCGCAAACGTGCCGGTCATTTGCTCAGCAAAATGCGCTACGTTTCGGCGCAGCTGCTGGCGTACGTCAAAGACGACTTGTGGCTGCAGCTGGCGGCGAAGGCGAATCAGCATGCGGCGCAGTTCGCCGCCGCCATCGAGCGCCATCCCGACGCCGAGTTGCTGTGGCCAACCCAGGCCAATGAAGTGTTTCTGCGCTGGCCGCAGGACAAGCTGGATCAGCTTGCTGATGCCGGTTTTGCCTTTCACCGCTGGGCCGGCGGCAATGACCGGGCGCGGTTTGTGTTTGCCTGCACCACCGGC
>JAJFKZ010000048.1 GCA_021772955.1 Gammaproteobacteria bacterium
GAAAACGTTGGAACAACAGATGTTTGAACAAGCCTGGTTCTGGCTGATACTTGGCGCCCTGCTGGTGCTGTCGGAATTCTTTATGACCAGCATCATCGCGATTTTCTTTGGTGTCGGTGCAATTCTGGTTGGTATCGGTACCGCGCTGGGGTTGATCTCCGGTCTCACCGAACAGGTGCTATTATTCGCCATTCTCAGCGTGGCGGTCTTGCTGTTCGCGCGCGAAAACGTCAAGGTCTGGTTTCGCGGCCGGGTTTCAGATAGCTGGTCAGGCGACCAGAATCTGATTTCATCGCGCGGTGAGCGGGTGCTGGTAAGCGACGATTTCGTTCAGGGTAACGGTCGTGTGCGTTTGAGTGGAGCCGAATGGGATGCTGAATCCGAGGACGAATTGAAGCAGGGGGATGTCGCCTGGGTGACTGGCAATCGCGGTATCATTTTGCTGGTTGTGGCGCAGCGTCCGGATCACGCTGCCAGCGAGTAAGAACACAGCATCAGACAACTGTATATGAAAGATGCAATCAAATTATTGGAGAATTTCCCTGTGGATATTTCGACTGTACTGGCGCTGGTTATCCTCGCCATTGTCTTCGTCGCACTGGTCAAAACCGCACAGATTGTGCCGCAACGCTCGGCCTATGTGGTGGAGCGTCTGGGACGTTATCAGAGCACGTTGGATGCCGGTTTTCATTTGCTGATCCCGTTCATCGATCGGGTGGCTTATAAACACACTCTCAAAGAGCAGGCCACCGATGTGCCGCAGCAGGCCTGCGTGACCAAGGACAATATCCAGATCCACGTCGACGGTGTCATCTACATGCAGGTGATTGATGCCCAGCTCGCCTCCTATGGCATCGAGGATTACCGCTATGCTGCAATCCAGTTGGCGCAGACCACGTTGCGTTCAGTGATTGGCAAGACCGACCTGGACAAGTCGTTTGAAGAACGCGTCATGATTAATGAAAAAGTGGTCGACGCGCTGGCCGAAGCCTCTGCACCATGGGGGGTCAAGGTATTGCGTTATGAGGTCGCCGATATCGTGCTGCCGGAAACCATTCGTGGCGCACTGGAAAAGCAAATGCGTGCCGAACGTGAACGGCGTGCGGTGGTGGCCGAATCCGAAGGTGCCAGAGAAGCCAAGATCAATGTCTCCCAGGGCATGAAGCAGGAAATGATCAATGTCTCGGAAGGCAACATGCATAAGC
Organism: Gammaproteobacteria bacterium; assembly: GCA_021772955.1. Taxonomy (GTDB): domain Bacteria; phylum Pseudomonadota; class Gammaproteobacteria; order Xanthomonadales; family Wenzhouxiangellaceae; genus JAHJQV01. The sequence goes on from JAJFKZ010000048.1 coordinate 1,206, forward strand.
AGATCAATGAAGCCAAGGGCCGGGCGGAAGAAATTCGTCTGCTGGCCGAGGCCACTGCGTCGGGTATTGAAAGCATTGCCATGGCCATCAATAAGCCCGGTGGTAGTGATGCGGTGAGCTTGCGTATCGCTGAGCAGTATGTGGGCGAATTCGGCAAGCTGGCCAAGGCAACCAATACCATGATTCTGCCGGCCGAGTTGGCGGATATCGGTGGGGTTGTGGCCGGTTTGGCGAAAACCCTGGAAAAGACCCGTGTCGGCAAGGTCTGATGGCTATGCAGACGCACCGGTCCAGGCTGGAGTTCCTGCCATGTCGGTAGCCATCCCGATCGTTGATCTGTCCGAGTTTCAGCAGCACAAACGTGAGTTCGCGAAACAGCTTGGTCAACAGTATCAACAGTTTGGTTTTGTCGGTTTTGTCAATCATGGTATTGACGATGAGCTGCTTAACAATGCGCGGCGCGTGTTTACCGACTTCTTTGCCCTGGATAAGGCGGTCAAGGAACAGTACGAGAAGCCCGAGATCGCTCGCGTGCGTGGCTACACTGGCTATGGCGTCGAGCAGGCCAAGGGTTTTACCCAGCCGGATTTGAAAGAGCTGTGGCACATCGGGCGCGAGATGAGCGACGACAATCCGTATCCGGACGTGCTGCTACCCAACCTGTGGCCCGATGAAGTACCGGCCATGCGCGAGCATGGTTACGCACTGTTCCAGGCGCTGGAGGCGGTAGGCCAGAAAATCCTTGCGGCGCTGGCGTTGTACCTGGATCTGGACGAGGACTGGTTTGTCGACAAGACCGATCATGGCACCAGCATTCTGCGTGCCTTGCATTATCCGCCGATCATTGACGCTGAGCCAGGCCAGGTGCGAGCTGCGCAGCATGAAGACATCAATCTGATAACTCTGCTGGTGGGTTCGGAGCAGGCCGGGTTGGAAATCCTCAGCCGCAGCGGTGAGTGGATTCCGATCACCACCATCGAAGGCACCATCGTCGTCAATATCGGCGACATGCTGCAGCGGCTGAGCAATCACTGCTTGCCATCGACCACGCATCGGGTGGTGAACCCAGACAGCCCGGCGGCGAAGCAGTCGCGTTACTCGATGCCGTTTTTCATGCATTTGAATCCAGAATTCGTGCTGCAGACACTACCCAGCTGCATTGATGAGCAACATCCTAATCGCTATCAGCCGATCAGCGCCTATGATTACCTGATGGAGCGTCTGCGCGAAATCAAACTCACCTGAGGCACCAATGACCCGCAACATGCTGATTGATACCGACACGGCATCAGATGATGCCGTGGCGCTGCTGATGGCGCTGGAGCACCCGGACATCGAGGTGCTGGCCATCACCACGGTGGCCGGCAATGTGTCGTTGGCACAGGCCAGCATCAACGCACGCTACACGGTTGAGTTTTGCGGACATGACACGCCGGTGTACGAAGGTGCCGAGCGCCCCTTGCTGCGAGCACCGCACCGGGCCGAATTTTTCCACGGCAGTGACGGCATGGGGGACATGCACTACCCAGCACCACGCCGTGCGCCACAACCGCAGCATGCGGTGGCAGCCATCATCGACACCGTGCGCGCCAATCCCGGCATCATTCTGGTCACGCTCGGGCCGCTGACCAATATCGCCCTGGCGCTGCAGCAGGCACCGGACATTGCCGGCAATGTCAGTCGCTGTGTGGTCATGGGCGGTGCTGCCTGTTGCATCGGCAACATCACCCCGGCTGCGGAATTCAATATCTGGTGTGATCCGGAAGCGGCCCGCATCTGCCTGCACGCCGGCTTGCCGATAGAGCTGGTGGGCTGGGAAAATTGTCGTGGCGCGGCGGCCTTGACCCCGGCCGAATTGCAGCAGCTTACGGCTGAAATCGGTACGGCCAAGACGCAGTTTCTGATTGACTGCAATCGTGTGGCCACGAAAGTCAATTGCGAATGGCTGGGTGAGCCAGGTCTGACCCTGCCTGATCCGGTGGCCATGGCGGTGGCCATCGAACCTGACATCTGCCGCGCTAGCCAGCATTATGTGGACATTGAGTGTCAGGGGGAACTCACCCGGGGCATGACGGTAGTGGATCAACTCAATACCGTGGCTCATGGTGTGGCCCAGAACCAAGCCAACGTGGCTGCCTGGCAAGCACTGGTGCAGCGCGGCCAGGCCAATGCCAGGGTCTGCTGGGAGATTGATGCCAAGCGGTGGAAAGCCTTGCTGCAACAGTGCTTGCGCTGATGCGGATTTTTAATTTCGGCTCCCTCAATATCGATCACGTTTATCGAGTCAGCACACTGGTTGCGCCCGGTGAAACCTGCGCAGCAACTGACTATCATCAGTACTGTGGCGGCAAGGGCCTGAATCAATCCATCGCGCTGGCACGCGCTGGCGCCAGTGTCTGTCACGTTGGCGTGATCGGCAAGGATGGTCAGTTGTTGCTGCAACAATTGGCCAGCGACGGCGTGGATGTGAGCCTGGTCGAACAGATCGATGGGGCCAGCGGCCATGCCGTGATCCAGGTCAGTGACCAGGGTGAAAACGCCATCATCGTGTCTGCTGGCGCCAATCAGCAGCTGCAGCCGGCGCTGATCGAGTGTGCTCTGGATTGTGCTGCCCCCGAGGATTGGGTGCTGTGTCAGAACGAGACCAGTCAGGTGGATTACATCATCCGCGCTGCCAGTGAGCGTGGTTTGAAGCTGGCCTGTAATCCGGCGCCGATGACCACCTCCGCGCTGAATTATCCGTATCACTTGCTCGACTTGCTGCTGCTGAATCAGACCGAAGCCGAAGCGCTCACCGGCTGCAGCGAACGCAACGCCTTGCCGGCGCAGCTGCAGCAGGCTTATCCAGACACGATGATTGTGCTCACACTGGGAGCACAAGGGGCGATGGCATTAACACAGGGAGAGTGCTTCCAGCTGCCAGCCGAACAGGTCAAGGTGGTGGATACTACCGCAGCTGGCGACACGTTTTGCGGCTACTTCCTGCACGCGCTGACGCAGCAGCAGCCACCGGCAAAGTGCCTGCAAACTGCCAGCCAGGCTGCTGCACTTTGTGTGCAGCGATCGGGTGCTGCTGTGTCCATTCCAAGGGTGAGCTGACAGCGATTGACGTCAGCTTTCCTCAGACCGGTGCCGACATCCCCCGATACCAGCCGGATACAGCATAGCGTTGCTCGGTGGCAAACGGTGGAATGCAGGTGACCACGTGCGGCTGTGGCACGGTGAACAGGTTCAGGGTATTGAAGCTGGGTTTGAATGCGGCCGGGCTGTTTCCGCTTTGGTCATAAAACTGCAGATAACCATTCCATTCCGGCCGCCACTGGGGCGTGAAGTTGAATACGTAGGCACAGCGGCGGTTGGCACCGGGCATCAGGTCGTTGTGGTAGCCGAGAAAATGACCGGGTGAGAACCGCGTGGCCTGGGCATCGACTTCGTACACGTCCTGCTCGTCCAGTAATCCGCGGATCAAACCCAGCATGTCGTCGCCAGCAAGAAAGTCAAAGAACTGTTTCAATTGCGCTGGATAGTGACCGTCACTGTGTGTGGTCGGATCATGGTGGAACAAGCTGTACAGGTAGCCAAAGCCCTGTTGGGCGTGATGATAAACCTGGTCGTGCAGGTTTTGCATGTGTGCAGTGGGTACCTTGGGCAGATTGTGCGCCTCGATGATGCCCGGGCCCTTGTCGTCATAATAGGTCAGCGACCAGGGTGTATCGTGCTGCAGGCAATGCAGCAGTGCTGCGGCATCATCTGGGCGCAGGATGTTGTGAATCTGCACGCGGCCTTGCTGCAGCAAAGTGTCGCGGACCGCGGTGCGGTCAATATCGGTATTCAGTTGGTAGATCATGGTGACAAAGCTTGTTAGCGTTAGTTGTCTGAATAGGATAACCCGGCATGCCGACTGGGATGCCCGCACAATCAGTGCAGGCGTTGTGGGTCCAGTCCATAGTAATCTCTGAGTTCGGTAAACAATTGCGGGTGCTGCTGCTGCATGGCTGCGGGCTGTTCAAAAAAATGTTCAGTTGCAACCGCGAAAAATTCGGCCGGGTTGGTAGCGCCATAATGGCTTAATACGGTATGTTGACCATGTCTGGCTTGCTGTTGCAAGTGTTCAAACTCAGCCGACAGCACCCCAGCCCAGCGTCGATAACTGGCCGGATTACGCAAGATGGGGGCACCATTGCTGGAGCCAGTGGCCTGGTCCAGCTGATGCGCAAACTCATGCAATACCACGTTATGACCGTCGCTGAAATCACTGCTGCCACGAACCACGTCATCCCAGGACAGTACCAACTTGCCGTCCTCCCAGGATTCACCCAGTCGCGCCTGCAGCTTGTCGCTGACCACGCCGGCGGCATCAACATCCCGGTATGGCGCCTGATAGGCACTCGGGTACAGATAAATGTATCTGAGCTGATCATAGTCGTGGCCAGTTCGGTGCAGTACCAGCAGGCAGGCCTCGCCGGCGATGGTCACGCGCATCTCGTCGCTGACTTGCAGTCCGCCGCAACCGATGAAGGTCTTGCTGTGCAAAAACCACAGCAGCAACTGTTGCAGTCGCCGTTGCTGATCCTGATCCAGGCGCGAAAAATAGGGCAGATTGGCTTGCAGTATCACCAGCCAGGCAGCAGGAAACGGCTGCTGCATGATGTGCCGGCGCTGCCATCCAGGCCACCACAGCAGCCACAGCACGGCGGCCACCACTACCGCCAGCGCCACTAGCCACCACAGCCACATCACTGTTCTATCCCTGCTGCTATCATTGCAATAGGATGCATCAAGTCGTTGGCTGCGGCAAACGGCGTGTGCATGGATCAAGCGGAGGTACTAAAAATGAAGCTGTATACCTGCACTGGCGCGCCTTCACCTGAGCGGGTGACTGCCTATCTGCGCCACAAGGGCATTGCCATCGACACGGTTGAAGTTGATCTGCGCGCCGGAGCGCATTTCAGCGACGACTTCAGACGGCTCAACCCGTACTGTACGGTACCGGTGCTGCAGCTGGAAGATGGCAGTTGCCTGTGGATGACTGGCGCCATTCGCATGTATCTGGAAGCACTGTACCCGGAAATCCCGTTGCTTGGCACTGATGACCGGCAACGTGCTGAAGTGGCCATGTGGCAGAACTGGGTCGAGTTCAACGGTCTGTATGCCGTCATGAATGCTTATCGCAATGCTGCTCCTGGATTGGCCGACAGGGCATTGCCAGGCGCGCACAAAACAGTCCAGATTTCTGCGCTGGCCGAGCGCGAGTGCCAGCGTTACCAGTGCTTTCTCGACGATCTCAATCAGCGTTTGGATGGCGCTGAGTATGTCGCCGGCGATGATTTTTCCGTTGCTGACATCGATGCCCGCGTCAGCATTGATTTCGCCACGCGCGCGATCAAGATTCAGCCCGCAGCAGAGCATACCCGGCTGCAACGCTGGTATAAGCGCTTGGGCCAGCAGCGAGCCTTCAGCTAGCAGCCTGCCTGACTGGCAGTCATTCAAGACCTGTCAGCTGCTCATAACAATCAATTTTTTATGCAGTGTGCGCGGTCGTCAACAACGATGTGGCCGTCAAGCAAGGGCTGCGTGTGTCGAGACCTCTAGCCCGCCTATTTCATGAAGGGTTCGAGGAGTAGGGTGCAGCTGGGGCTCGTCGGGTGAGTTTTTTTGCAGACAACACTTGTTCTGGAGCAGGTTTAAAGATATTATTACAAATAGTAATCATTCTCATTAACATTTGTAATCAAGCTTTTCAGGAACTCTCTACATGCCCTCCACGACCTTGCATCATCTGCCGTGCAACCCTGCTGTTGCTATCGTTGTGCTGCCGTTGCTATTGCTGCAGACCGGCAATCTGTACGCTCAGCAGCAACCATTACCGGCGCTGCCATTGCAGCCGTTGTCGATCATCGGTACGCCAGCAGAGGCGGCGCAGGTTGCCGGTGGCGCCACGGTGCTCACCGACGCTGACCTGGAGCGACTCAACTACACCGATATCCAGCGCATCCTGCGCATGGTGCCCGGTGTTTCACTACAGATTGAAGATGGCTATGGCTTGCGGCCGAACATCAGTATTCGCGGTACCGCCACCGACCGCAGCGCGGGTATCACCTTGCTGGAAGATGGGGTGCTGATCGCGCCAGCGCCTTATGCGGCACCAGCCGCTTATTATTTCCCCAATGCTGGTCGCATCAACCAGGTCGAAGTGCTGAAGGGGCCGGCTGCGATCACCCAGGGGCCCTACACGGTGGGTGGTGCACTGAATCTGGTATCTACCCCCATCCCCGATGATAACCGCGGCATGCTGGAACTGGAGGCAGGTTCAGACAACACTTTTCGCGCCCATGCCCATTATGGCGGCAGCAATGACAACTGGTCCTATCTGGTGGAAACGCTGCAATGGTATTCAGATGGTTTCCAGAACATCGATCGCAGCGATCGTGATGCTGGTTTCGATATTCAGGATTACATGGCCAAGCTGCGTTACAGCTCCGACCGTAGCAAGGATGGCCCACATCATCAGCTGGAATTGAAACTGCAATATGCCGAGCAGGATTCGAACTTTAGCTACCTGGGGTTGACCGATGCCGATTTCCGGGCTGACCCTACGCGTCGTTATGGGCTGTCCGAGCTGGATAACATGGACACTGAACACAGCCAGGTGCAACTGACCTATCTGCTGGAACTGAATGATGACTGGGGGGTACAGATGACCGCCTACAACAACCAGTTCGAACGCAACTGGTTCAAGACTCAGGGCATCGATCTTGACGGCAGTGAAAACGCTGAAGCGTTCACTGCTGTGAGTTGGTCCGATATCATCAATGCACTCAATCATGGTCTCGGTATTGGTGACCTAAGTGTTGCTGACTTGCAAGGCATTGTCGATGGCACGGCGGATACCGCGGCCGGTGCCATTCAGTTGCGTGCCAACGACCGCGAGTATTACAGCCGAGGCATACAGAGCGAAATTCACGCCAGCTTTGCCACCGGCAAACTCAAACATCAGCTGAACATTGGTTTGCGTTTGCATACTGATCAGGCAGATCGGTTGCAGCGCAACAGCACCTACACCCAGATCAATGGCAGCCTGGTGCTGGACGATTTCGGCCGGTTGGGCAATGCCGGTAACCAGATCGATAACGCCGATGCGTTTGCCGCCTATATCCACGACAACATCCAGTTCGGCAGACTTACTTTGTCTCCCGGATTACGGTTGGAGTCCATCGATCAGAAACGCATCCGATTTGAAAATCGTCCGGAGCAAACCGCTGATCTGGCCAGTCGGGCTGATGAGAACATTCGGGATATCCGCAACAACGACACCGACTCGCTGATTGCAGGCATTGGGGGATTGTACAAGTTCACCGACAGCCTCAGCGGCGTGCTTGGTGTACACGAAGGCTTCAGCGCGCCCAGCAATGCACCGGGTGTGCGGCCGGAATCGAGTATCAACTACGAGTATGGCCTGCGCTTCAACAACGGCTGGCTGCAGGCCGAGGCGATTGGTTTCGTCACCGATTATGACAATCTGGTTGGTGTCTGCACCAACTCTTCAGGCGCCAACTGTGAATTCGGTCAGGCTTTTAATGGCGAAGCGGCCAGTGTACTGGGGGTGGAAACCATGCTGGTGACTGACATCTCGCCATGGATCGCCTACGGCATGCCGCTGCGCATCAACTACACCTATATTGATGCTGAGTTTGATACCGATATTGCCGATACGGATTTCTTTGGGGATGTCAGCAAGGGTGATCCACTGCCGTTTATTCCTGATCACCAGTTCAATGTGCAGCTTGGTTTCGAGGCCGCGCGTTGGGCCAGTTACGTCAACGCCACCTACGTGGACAAGGTTTGCACCCGGTCACCTTGCAGCGAGTTTCTGGTCACCGACAGCACGTTCACGGTGGATTTGTCGGCGCAAGTTGACATCACCAGCAGACTGCAGCTTTATGGCCGTCTGGAGAACCTGTTCGATGAAAATGCGCTGCTCGGGCGGCAGCCCGATGGCGCCCGTCCGAACAAGGATCGCAGCTTTACCGTCGGTGTGCGTATGAGGCTTTAACCCGCCTATTTCATGAAGGCGGCCAGTTAGTGATCCTATTTTACGGATAAACAAGGCATCAACAGTGAATTATGTGTAGTGGAATGTATATGGATTGTCCTGTTCGAGTTCAGGCCAAATCTGGCGTTGCATCTCGAACGATCACCCTTGAAGCATAAGGCTATGCTCCTGCGGGCGATACTCCGACCTGCTTGGCCAGCTTCGCCCTGCTTCTCGAACCCTTCATGAAATAAGCGGGTTAACCCTTGAAGCGTCTCGCAATCTACGCTGTGGAGAAATGCGGGTTAGCATGTGGGATTAGCCGCAGGCCAGCCCCGCGACCGCGTCAGTCTGGGGCTGTTGCGTCTGGCAGGACAGGCTTACAGATCGTTGGGATGGGCGATTTTGAAGCCCATGCTTTGCACGGTGTGCAGCAAGCGCACTGATTGGCCACGGTCGATGATCTTGCGCAGGTTGTAGATGTGGCTGCGCAGAGTATCCGAAGCCGGCAAAAGCTCGCCCCAGAGTTCGTTTTCAATCGCCTCGCGGGTGACCAGATGAGGAGATTCGCGCATCAAAATCTTGAGGATGCGCATACCGGTCGGTGACAGTTTGAGACGTTTGCCGCCGCGGCGCACTATCATGCGTTGGGTGTCAAATTCCAGATCATCAATGCGCATGACGATGTCTTCGGCGCTGTCGCGTGCGCGGCGCACCAGCGAATTGATGCGAGCTTCCAGTTCCGGCAGCTCAAACGGCTTGACCATGTAGTCGTCGCTACCGGTATTGAAGCCTTCCAGCTTGTCATTGAGCTGATCGCGTGCGGTCAGCATCAGGATCGGTACTTTGTGACCGGAATCGCGCAAGCGCCGACAGACTTCCATACCGTCCATTTTGGGTAGCATCAGATCAAGCACGATGCAGTCATAGGCGTTGGCGGTAGCCAGGCTGTAGGCTATCTGTCCGTCGCTGGCATAATCGACTGTCATGTCAGCACCTTCCAGATAGCTGCCCACGGTAATGGCGAGATCCTTGTGATCTTCCACCAGCAGCACATCGATGTTGTGCGTTTCGTTCAAGGATTGTGCGTACATAAGTTTTTGATCTACTCCTGTTTTATCACATTATAGGCATTTGCGATTAACTGCGCACAGTAATGTGCGTTGGATCCATCCAAGCATTAATCATTGACGCTTGAGTAGCAAATATATCCCGCCTTGATCACATATACCGTGTTGGGTCGGCGATAATAGTTCTGACTCACGTAAATTACAGACGCTATTCATGCAACAAGATCTGCACAGGCCGCCAGGAAACTGGCGCAATCTTAAAATTTTGCTGCCACTGGCACGCCCGTATCGCAGCAAAATGATTTTTGCCGGTTTGTTTCTGCTGCTTTCAACCATGGCCACACTGGTGCTACCGGTGGCGGTCAGGCAGGTGATCGATCAAGGATTTTCTGACAGCAACATCGCCGGCATTGATCGCTGGTTCTGGCTGTTGTTTGTGGTGGTGGCGATGCTCGCGGTGACCGGTGGCATGCGCTACTATTTCGTTTCCTGGTTGGGGCAGCGTCTGATTACAGATCTGCGCAAGCGTGTGTATGAGCGGGTGATCAGAATGAGCCCGTCATTTTTTGAGACCACGCGCACCGGCGAGGTGCTGTCGCGCCTGAACACCGACACCACGCTGGTGGAAAGTCTGGTGGGGGCGAATGTGTCGTTTGTGTTACGCAACAGTTTGCTGTTCATTGCCTCGGCCATCATGCTGGCGGTGACCAGTCCGAAGCTGGCGGCCATCATGGGCGTGATGATTCCGCTCACGGTGCTGCCTGTGCTGCTGTTGGGGCGGCGTGTGCGCAAGCTGTCGCGCAGTGGTCAGGACAGCGTTGCCAATTTCACCGCGATCGGTACGGAAACCATCAATGCCGTGCAGATTGTGCAGTCCATGGCGCAAGAACAGCGAGAAAGCCAGCGTTTTGATACCGCCGCGGAACAGGCGTTCATGGTCAATCGCAGTCGCATTCGTGCCGGTGTGGTGTTGATCATCAGCGTGATACTGCTGAGTTTTGGAGGCATTGTGTTCGTGCTCTGGCTGGGTGCCCATGCGGTGCTGGAGCAACGCATGACACCCGGCGAGCTGGGACAGTTTGTATTGTACGCACTGATTGCGGCATCTGCAGTCGGCGGGCTGGGTGAAATGTGGGGCAGCATCCAGCGTGCTGCCGGAGCGCTGGAACGCCTGCTGGAGTTGCTGCAAGCCGAACCGGATATCTTCTCCCCAGACAATCCGCAATCCTTCTGGCCCGGCACGGTTGCCGCAATCAGACCCGCTGCTGACAAGGTGGCGGGTCCGGGGCAACAGGCACGCGCTGACGGCATTGAGGTCAGCTTCGAGCAGGTCAGTTTCAGCTATCCATCACAGCCCGACAAGCAGGTGCTGCAGAACCTGGATTTCACCATCCACAGTGGCGAAACGGTGGCGCTGGTGGGGCCTTCAGGGGCCGGTAAATCGACTCTGATCCAGTTGCTGCTGCGATTTTATGACCCCGACAGCGGACGCATTCTGGTGAACGGTCGGGACTTGCGCGAGCTGGATTTGCACGAGTTGCGCTCCACCCTGTCGCTGGTGCCGCAGGATACTGTGATTTTTTCCGGTGATGTGCGCGAGAATATCCGCTACGGCCGCCCGGATGCCAACGATGCAGAAGTGATGGCGGCAGCAAAAATGGCCCATGCCGAAGAGTTCATCTGCGAGCTGCCGGATGGCTACGATACTTTTCTTGGCGAACGGGGCATGCGTTTGTCTGGCGGCCAACGCCAGCGCATCGCCATTGCCAGGGCGGTGCTGATGGATCCGCCATTGTTGTTGCTGGATGAGGCCACCAGCAGTCTTGACGCTGAAAGCGAGCGTCAGGTACAGCTGGCGATCGAATCATTGCGGCGCGAGCGCAGCATGTTGATTATCGCCCACCGGCTGGCTACGGTGCGCATGGCCGACCGCATCGTATTGCTCAATCGCGGTGTTATCGAGGCCATCGGCAGTCATGCAGAATTACAGCGCAAATCCAGTCTGTATGCGCATCTGGCGGAACTGCAATTCATGCGCTGAATGGGTTAAGCTGACTATACTGTAACGCACACTCGCACTACCCAGACAAAGGAATCTGCATGCACGCACTGATCTGTGGCTCCATGGCCTATGACACCATTATGGTGTTTCCAGACAAGTTCAAAAACCACATTCTGCCCGAACAGGTCCATATCCTGAACGTCTCCTTTCTGGTGCCGGAAATGCGTCGCCAGTTCGGTGGCTGTGCCGGCAACATCAGCTACAACCTGCATCTGCTCGGCGGTCATCCTTTGCCAATGGCAACCGTAGGCCAGGATTTCGACGCCTACCGCGATCATTTCAGCACGCTGGGGATTTCGCTGGCGCATGTGCAGCAGCTCGACCAGGAGTTTACCGCCCAGGCCTTCATTACCACCGATATCGATGATAACCAGATCACCGCGTTTCATCCCGGCGCCATGACCCACAGCACCCTGAATCGGGTAGTCGATGTCGGCGAAGATGTGCGGATCGGCATCGTCGGGCCAGACAGTCGCGAGGGCATGCTGGCGCACAGTGAAGGCTTTGTCACACGGCGCATTCCGCACATTTTTGATCCTGGCCAGGCACTGCCGTTGTTTGATGGCGAGGACCTGCGGCATTTCATACGCCGGGCTGACTGGCTCACCGCCAACGAATACGAAAGCAGCGTGATTGTCGAGCGCACCGGCTGGTCGCTGGAACGCATTGCCACAGAGTTGCAGGCCGTTATCATCACCCACGGCAGCAAGGGCTCCAGTATTTACACCGATGCCCAACAGATCGAGGTGGAAGCGGTTCCAGCCACGCAGGTCAAGGATCCCACCGGCTGTGGTGACGCCTACCGAGCCGGATTGATTTATGGCATCAGCAATGATCTGGACTTGCTCACCGCGGCCCGGTTGGGAGCCTTGATGGGGTCGCTGAAAATAGCTGAGCAGGGACCGCAAAACCATTCTTTCAGTCAACAGGAACTGGCCGCCAAGTTTCAGCAGGCATTCGGCTACAGCTACTTGTAGGTCTTTGTGTGTCGGGCATGCTGTCGTTGCCGCTCGGCGCAGCTGACGCGGCAACCCGGCAGGTGAT
>JAJFKZ010000049.1 GCA_021772955.1 Gammaproteobacteria bacterium
CTGGGGGCTCAAGGCATTACCGATCTATCTGGGCCAGGATCAGGCCAGCTGGCGGCAATACGATGCCTGTGAGCTGGTCGCGCAGCAGACCTTCCCCGGTGAGATTCTGATTGATCAGGGTTTGGCCGATGAATTCCTCGAGCAGCAGCTGCAACCGCAACGCTTTGTGCAGGCTTGTCTGGCTGCCGGGCAGCCGCTAAACCTGCGCCAGCACCATGGCTATGATCACAGTTATTATTTCATCCAGTCATTTATCGCAGATCACCTGCAGCACCATGCCCGAGCCTTGCGTGCCTAAGCAGGTTTGAACCCGGAGCAGAGCATGCAGAGTTTTACCGCTGCTGTAATCCAGCCCGGATCGAAGCTGTTCGATAGCGCCAGTACCTTGCCACGGTAGATCGGTTGCTGCAACAGGCCGCTGCGGCCGGCGCCAGACCTGCCATGTTCCCCGAGGCCTATGTCGGCGGCTACCCCAAGGGAGTCACCTTTGGGCGCCGACCTTGGATGACCGCGAAAGCTGGCTGGCGACCATGCGCAGCGTTACAGCGAAAAGCTGCTCGAGATGACAAATCGAGTTGTAGGAGCCTGCCTGCAGGCGAATTAAGCTTGCCGTGCACGTAGCCCGTAGGCTGGATAAGCGTAGCGCATCCGGCGTTGATTGAGCATCCCACACCCGGTAACCATCCGTGCACGTGCAAGCATGCCCAGGCAAAGCCAATGCTCTCGTGTAGTAGCCTGCTAGCAGGCGAAAATGAGCAAGACCCAGGTTTCGAATTCGTTCGCGTGCAAGCACGCTGCTACACTCTAAACTTGGCCACCGGCAGGGGATGATTACACCGCAGCAGAAGCAAGCAGCAAATAATCGCCAGCAGGGTCATCGCCAGCAGGGCTGGCTCCTACGGCACTGGAATGCCGCTTCGCAATGACGAAGCCATCGCCAGCAGGGCTGGCTCCTACGCACTGGAATGCCGCTTCGCAATGAACTGTCCGGAATCGGTCAAGGCAGAGTAAGGTGTCCAGCACTGCGAACAGTCTCGAAGACGCATGACGACTACGGCCTTGATCCTTTCTCCTGGCTCACGAACATTATCCGAGGCAGGTCAAGCATCGGGTGACGACTGGCTGATGGGCTGAAGGTCGAGTTTTTCCATTTGCGCACGAATCAAGACCAGAAACAGCGCCGTGGCCATGCCGGTGGAGCCGAATATCATCAGCATCACCATGATCTGGTAGCGCACGGCGATCAGCGGTGAAACGCCGGACAGAATCTGCCCGGTCATCATGCCCGGCAACGACACCAGACCGACTGCAAACAGCGCATTGATGATCGGAATCAGCGCCGCCTGCATGGCGGTGTCGCGCGCAGTCAAATAATCGTCGCCACGGCGCAATTCGGCCTGCAGGCGCTCAGCGGCGAGGCTGACACTGGTCATTGCGTTGGCGAAAATCATGCCGGCGAGTGGAATGCTGTATTGCGGTCTGTACCATGGCTCCAGCTGCAACACGGCGAGGATCACCAGGGCAAAGCTCAGCCCGCCACCAATCAGGATTGCCAGCAAGGCATGCCGAAACAGTTGCACGCGAAGCCCGGCAACCGTGCCCAGGGCAATCCAACTGGAGGCCAGTACCATGACCAGCAACACGGCGAGTACGATCCAGGCGTTGTGGGATTCGAACAAGTAGGCGAGAAAATAACCAACGATCAACAGCTGCACCAGCATGCGCAGCAACGCGTGGATGGCGTTGCCGGTGCGCAAAGACCAGCGCCACAGCACGTACAAGGTCACCAGCGTCGGCAGTGTGATATACAAAAGTGACAGCAGTTCGATGGATTGTACGCTGTTGTTCATATCATGAATCCGTGATTATCACATTGAAGGACCACTAGTTAGTGTCTCTGACCGGCTTGGTTCGACTGTGCAAGCAAGCTGCTGCTACTTGTTTAATTTATTCCTGCCATCATATAGTAAAATATTGAACGTCGATGGCACGTCTGCCGGTCTGATCTATCTGCATCACTCCACACCAAACTCCACTATTGTTGTTGTTATGAAAAATCTATCCAAATTTGTTGTTGTCGCCATTGTTCTGGCAGTCTTGCTGGCCGGTCTGTTTGGCTGGCGTATGTCCCAGATCAGGCAGCAGCAAAATGCCATGAGTCAACCACCACCACCCGCTCAGGTTGAGACTACCACGGTCAAAGCGGACAGTTGGGAACGGACCCTGTCAGCGATCGGCAGTTTGCGTGCCATCAATGGTGTGCTGGTGGCCAATGAAATTGCCGGTGTGGTCGAAAGCATCGAGTTTGAATCCGGGCAAATGGTCAAGGCCGGAGCGCTGCTGTTGGTGTTGAACACGAATACCGATGAGGCGGCTCTGGATACGCTGCAGGCAGAACAACGGCTTGCTGAGCAACAGTTCAAGCGCTTCGCCGACCTGGTCAAGCAACGGGCCGCGTCGCAGGCCGATTTTGATGAAGCCAAAGCCAATCTGGATGCGGCCCAGGCTCGCGTGCACGAGCAACAGGCCGTGCTGGACAAAAAACGGATCCGGGCACCGTTTAGCGGTGTGATTGGTCTGCGGCTGGTGGATTTGGGGCAATTTCTTGAGGTCGGTACATCGATTGTGCAAATCAGCATGCTGGACCCGATTTATGTCGACTTTACCATTGCCGAGCGTTATCTGCCGCAGGTGACGGTTGGCAATCGGGTCGAAGTCACCGTGGCTGCCTATCCGCAGCGCGTGTTTGCCGGTGAGGTGCTGGCGCTGGAGACTTCGGTCAACTCAGAAAGCAGAACCATGCAGATCCGCGCAGCATTGGCCAATCCGAACCGTGAGTTGCATCCTGGGATGTTTGCCAACGTGATCAGCTATCAGGGTGCCAGTGAGCCGGTCTTGACGCTACCGCGAACTGCCATATCCTACAACACCTATGGTGATTTTGTGTTTGTCATCAAGGCCGGGTCGGGTGGGCAGCAAACAGTGGAGCGCCGCACGGTAACCACGGGCGGCGTGCGTGCTGGCCAGGTCTCCATCCTCAGCGGTGTCGAGGCTGGTGAACAAGTGGTCGCAACAGGTTTATTGCGATTGCGCAATGGCCAGCCGGTAACCATCAACAATGCTGAAGCCCTGCACGGTGACGGAGCCGAAAGCTAATGCGTTTCACTGATATTTTCGTACGCCGGCCGGTGCTGGCGACGGTGGTCAGTCTGCTGATATTGATCATGGGGCTGCGCTCCATTCTGGATCTCGAGGTACGTCAGTACCCAGAGCTCGAAAGCACCACGGTGACGGTCACCACAGCCTATCCAGGTGCGGACTCGGAGTTGGTGAAAGGCTTCATTACCACACCGTTGCAGCAGGCCATTGCCGAAGCTGAAGGTATTGACTACCTTTCTTCTACCAGCAGCCAGGGCATTTCCACGATTGAAGCGCGCATGGTGCTGAATTATGACGCCAATGATGCGCTGGCAGAAATACAGGCCAAGGTCGCTTCGCAACGTGATGTGCTGCCGGAGGATTCCCGCGACCCGGTGATCAGCTCGACCACCGGTGAGAGCACCGCGCTGATGTACATTTCATTCTACAGCGACAGCATCCAGGTGCCAGAAATTACCGACTATCTGACGCGTGAAGTGCAACCGCGACTGCAGGCGCTGGCTGGTGTCGGCAAGGCCGATTTGCTGGGACGGACTTTTGCGCAACGGGTATGGATTGACCCGATGCGGCTGGCGGCAATCAACATGACCCCGCAGGATCTGGTTGACATTCTGTTGCGCAATAACTATCTCGCCGGCATTGGCAACACCCGTGATGAATACGTGCGTATTGATCTGGTCAGCAACGCCGACGTGAATGATCCCAATCAGTTTCGTCAGCTGGTGATCAAACAGACCGGTGACAGTATCATCCGGCTGGAAGATGTGGCGCGCACCGAACTGGGTTCGCAGACCTATGAAACCATCAACAATTACAAGGGCAAGCCGGCCACCTTCATCGCGGTGGAAATTGCCCCGGGCGAGAATCCGCTGGATGTGGCCGCACTGGTACGGGCAGAGTTACCGGACATTCGCTCGCAGTTGCCCGAAGGCTTGCAGGTTGAGCTGCCATACGATGCGTCCGAATTCATCGACAGCTCCATCAAGGAAGTGGTCAAGACACTGGTAGAGGCAATACTGATTGTGCTGCTCGTCGTGTTTTTGACGCTGGGCTCGCTGCGCGCAGCGATTGTACCATCGGTGGCGGTACCGCTGTCTTTGATCGGCGGCGCTTTTATCATGTTACTGCTGGGCTTTTCGCTGAACTTGCTGACCCTGCTGGCGATGGTGCTGGCGATTGGTCTGGTGGTCGATGACGCCATTATCATCGTCGAAAACGTGCACCGTCATATCGAACAGGGTGAAGGGCGTTTTGAAGCGGCCTTGCACGGCGCCAGAGAAATGGCCACGCCGGTGATAGCGATGACCACCACCCTGGTGGCCGTTTACGCGCCGATCGGATTCATGGGTGGGCTGGTTGGCTCCCTGTTCACCGAGTTTGCCTTCACCCTGGCAGGTGCCGTACTGGTTTCTGGCGTGGTGGCACTGACCTTGTCACCGATGCTGTCCGGCAAGATTCTCAAACCGCACGGTAATCCAACCCGTTTCGAAGGCCTGGTCGAGCGCAGCTTTGACAAATTGGCGGGTGCCTATCAACGCGCAATCAGTTATGTGCTGGAATCGATTGCCGTGGTGGTGGTGTTTGCACTGGTGTTGCTCGGCGCGATTTATTTCATGCTGCAATTCAGCAGCAACGAACTGGCACCAAATGAAGATCAGGGCATACTGCTGTACAACGCGATTGCTCCGCAAACCGCCACCCTGGAATACATGCAACACTACGGTATTGGCATGCAGGAGCGCTTTGAAAATCTGCCGGGCTATAAAGAAAGCTTCATGTTCATTGGTCGCGGTGGTGCCAATTCAGTGTTTGGCGGCTTCAAGATGGTGCCCTGGGAAGAGCGCGAAGTGAGTCAGTTTGAAGTGCAACCGATGATGCAACAAGCATTAGCAGAAATTACCGGCTTGCGCATTTCCGTGTTCACCAGACCGCCGGTGCCGGGTGCCGGTGATGGTTTGCCGGTACAGTTTGTGATTACCTCAGGCAAAAGCTATGAGGAAATCAATGCCGTGGCCGATGAGCTGCTGGGCCGCGGCATGGCCAGTGGTCAGTTCATGTTTCTGCAAAAATCCATCGACATCGACCGACCCATCACGCGCATCAACATCGACCGCGAACGCGCCGCTGATCTGGGCTTGTCCATGGCTGACGTTGGCCGTTCCCTGTCTGGTATGCTCGGTGGCGGTTACATCAATCGCTTCAATATGCAGGGCCGCTCCTATGAAGTCATTCCGCAGGTAGAGCGCGAATCCAGAGCAGCGGCGGAGGAGCTGAACAACTATTATGTGCGTGCTGACTCCGGTGCGCTGGTGCCGCTCAGCAACCTGGTCACTTTCAGCACGGAAGTGGAACCGTCTTCCCGAACCCAGCTTGATCAGCTCAACGCCATTGCATTGGAAGGCGTGTTGCGACCGGGCGTGGCCATGGGCGATGCCATCGGCTTTCTGGAGCAGGCTGCCGATGAAGTGTTTCCAGTGGGTTTCAGTTATGACTACAAGGGGCAGTCGCGCCAGTTCAAACAACAGGGCAGTGCCTTGCTGGTAACGTTCTTTTTGTCCTTGCTGGTCATTTACCTGGTGCTGGCAGCGCAGTTTGAAAGCTGGCGCGACCCGATCATCATTCTGATCACGGTGCCGTTGTCGGTGGCCGGTGCCATGGCGTTTATCATGCTCGGTGCTGCCACCATGAACATCTACACACAGGTGGGCTTGATCACCTTGATTGGGGTAGTCAGCAAAAACGGCATCCTCATTGTCGAGTTTGCCAATCAGTTGCAGAAAGAAAAGAACCTGAACAAGCACATGGCCGTAATCGAGGCGGCTGCCATCCGTTTGCGGCCGATCATCATGACGTCGGCAGCACTGGTGGTGGCCATGATACCGCTGTTGCTTGCCAGTGGTCCGGGTGCCGAGAGCCGATTCGCGATTGGTCTGACCATTGCCACCGGTCTGGGCATCGGTACTGTGTTGACCATGTTCGTGCTACCGGCATTCTACTGTTTGTTGGCAGCCAACCACCAGCCGCAAGAGGCGCAGGCGTCTGTGGCCTGATGGTTGTGACAGCTTAGGGCGCAGCCATTGGCTCAAGCCCATCTTATTCACCACCTGCTAGCCCGCATATTGCATGAGGGATTCGGATTTTAGGGGAAGTCTGGCAAAGTAGTTTGGTGCATCGTCCGCAGAGCCATAGCTGGGTATGGTTCAAGGAGGATGTGCCAAAATACGACGACAGATTTTTCCTAAAACCGAATAGTACAAACTGTACTTTTGCAATTTCGATCAATTTCGTTATAACATGTTGGTGTGCATACGCTTTTCTTAACTGAACGTCAGTCCTCGT
>JAJFKZ010000050.1 GCA_021772955.1 Gammaproteobacteria bacterium
ATTTTTGAAAATGTTATCGTTTAGCGCGCCACCGGCCTGGGTGATGAAAAACGGCAGAAAGCGTCTTGTTTTGAGCAGGGCGAATTGCGAGTTGTTAGACATGCACGAGACCACCGGTTAGTCAGCATACAGTCTAGCAGCCTGCCGGACTTAACACTTAATGGAGAGTAGCAGCCTGCCTGCAGGCGAACCCGGCACAAGGCCTCGTCCTTGCGAGTGAACGAAGTGAACGCGGCAATTCAGTAAAGAGACTGTAGGCTGGATAAGCAAAGCGCATCCGGCATTTTCCTGATTGAAAGATTTCACAGAAGATGTACATCACGGCACAAGGCCCGGCATCAGGCTTGCCGACGCGCGATATCAGCCAGCCGCCAAAAACGTCAGCGCCACGCCGTTGTTGCACCAGCGCTGACCGGTCGGTGCCGGGCCGTCGTCGAACACATGGCCCTGATGTCCGCCGCAGCGCGAGCAGTGGTATTCGGTACGTGGTAGAAACAAGCGGTAATCGCGTCTGGTTTCGATGTGGCCATCGATCATGGTAGTGAAACTGGGCCAGCCGGTACCACTATCAAATTTCATCGCCGACGTGAACAACGGCAGTTCACAACCGGCGCAAAGATACAGGCCACGCTGTTTTTCGTTTAGCAAGGTGCTGGTGAAGGCACGCTCGGTGCCTTCCTTGCGCAGCACGCGGTAGGCATCCGGAGTGAGCCGCTCGCGCCAGACGGTATCATCAAGTTCCAGTGTGTCACTGACAGCAGGCAGGTTTGCACCGGCCGGTGCAAACTGCTGCCAGTTACTGGTTGTGTCAGCTACGGTCTGGTCAAGATCGGTGTCGGCATCGGTCATGGTGTCGTCTCCAATGGTCTGGGCTCGCACAAGTATACCTGCGCCAGTGAGCAGGCCCAGTCCGGCGGTACCTTGCAGCAGAAATCTGCGGCGTTTGTTCATGTGAGCAACCTCGCTGAAACTGGAGCTGTTGTTTCCTGTCTGATCCCAATGGACGAAAGTGGTTCAGTGCTGGCTTATAGTGCAGGTACCCGCTTGCAGGCGAATCTGTCAGTAACTTCGGCAAGCTGAACCTTCACTGGCAAGCAAGCTCCAACAGGATAATCATTCACGACATGCCAGTCGTAGTCGTTGCATAAGCTGTTTTTGAATTCCGGATATTGCGGGAGCAATTGTCGAATGACGGTTTCATACAATGATGGCATCCTGACCATGGCGGGGATATTGAACACAACCAGCTTTTCCTTGCTGACCATTTGTATTGTCGGACGAAACAATGAAATCATCCCCACAGCGCTACACTATTGTCTACACCATCCTATTGTTGCTGCTGTTGTTATTGTGGCTACTCAGCGACGGGCGTGCCTGGCAGGATGGTGCAGCCACTACCGCAAACAAGCCAGCAATCACAAGCACACAAGAGGAGCCAATGAGCATTTCATCCAGCAACGATGACCTGACAAATGCCGCCAATGGCAACACTACAGAGACCGATACACTTGCTTCAGCCGTGTTCGCCGGTGGTTGTTTCTGGTGCATGGAACCACCGTATGACAAGCTTGAGGGTGTCATCGAAACGGTCTCCGGTTATGCTGGCGGTCACACCGAAAACCCCGGTTACTATGACGTTGTCGGCGGCGGCACCGGTCACGCTGAAGTGGTCAAAGTGGTCTATGATCCGGCGCAGATCAGTTATGCCGAGCTGCTGGAAGTGTTCTGGAAAAACATCGATCCAACTACCCTGGACCGCCAGTTCTGTGATGTTGGTGATCAATATCGAACGGCCATATTCTACGTCAACGATGAAGAAAAAATGCTGGCTGAGGCATCCCTGGAAAAGATCAGCAAGAGTCATGATCTGCCGGGGCCAGTGGTCACGCAAATTGAGCCACTGCGAGCCTTTTATCCGGCCGAAGACTATCACCAGGATTATTACCGCAAGAATCCGCTACGTTACAAATTGTATCGCTCTGGTTGTGGTCGTGACGCACGGCTTCGGCAACTCTGGGATATGGATTAGATTTTTGCCACCCCACAGGAGTCGCTGCACGGCAGTGAATAGCTAGTCAGAACAAGGCGAACATTCAGCACGACCGCAATCTGAAGATAGGCAGCCATCCTGCTGCATCACAGCTCCAGGTCTGCCACAAATAGCGGCGCTATGCTCCGCGAGGAGAGGTCACCTTATGAGCATACTGATAATTGGCTTTGGTGGCCTGATATTTCTGGCTGGAATATTACTCATTATTAATCCTGGAGTACTATTTAATGAGTTGCAAGAAAATTCAGATAAGCTCTGGCAGCAGATAGCTGCTGTTGCTGTGAGATTGTTGCTTGGTGCATTGTTTATTTATCAGGCTAATGATTCTAAATACCCTGTTGCAATAGAGGTCATTGGATGGCTAACCGTATTCGTTGCCATAGTATTCGCTGTAATAGGCCGAAAAAACTTTACAAACCTGATAATTTGGGCAACATCATTGATGCAACCGCTTGCTCGTATTGGCGGTGTTCTGGCAATATGCTTAGGGTCTTTTCTGATTTATGCATTTGTCTAGCAATTTACTTGTGCGTCATAACAAGACAATTAAGTACTATGCCAAGTGTTGCACCTATCAATCAGATAGTTATTCAACGCGTCGCCTGATAGATTTATCATCAATCAAACAATGTATAAAAAAACATCCCTGTTTCTGATACTGATCGCCATCGCCTCGATCGCCTTTCTTTTTTCCGGCGCGGAGTATTTGCAGCAGGCGCTGCCCGGCGGGCTGCCGTTTGGTAATGCTTTGACAGCGATTGGACTGATCTCGGCAGCTGCCGCAGCGGTTGGGCTCGGTCAAGCTGGTACCGTGCTCAGGCGCATTTCCTGGTCAGCATTGGTTGCTGCTGTTGCCTGGCTTCCTGTATCGATTGGTTTGGCCGGGAATCTGGCTCTCAACTTTAGCGGGACGCGTGGCAGTCTGTGGATTGGGCTGAGTCTGGCGACCGTCGTTGTTGTTCTGTTCTCATTGGGTTGGGCACTGGTTCGGTGGGTGGTGGCGCTGTGCTCGAGATCGAATTCTACAACAGCGATCTGACAAGTTCATGTAATCGGATCTCCGCAAGTAGCGCTTGCCCCTGCCGCTGACATCAGCGTTAGCCACATGAATAATACCCACGCACACTGCTAAGTCTTCAGAACCAGGTCAAGGCTATACAAAATCACTCAATAAGCAACTTGCGCCAGCGGCATGGCCATACTAATTTGCTACATGCAAACTCCTTGAACAGTAGTGGCATGTGTATAAAAAACGTCAGGGCATAGTCTAACAGTCTCTACTGGTGACGATTGACGTTATTTAACTCAAGAACGTTCGTGATGGCATAGTGTCATATCATCGTGAACTCATCTTGAGTTCCAGCGGTTTTGTCATTACATGTGTGGCCTGTCGCGCGGATGTAAGTATTTCAAGATTAAACAATTTTTTTTGCGGGCTTCAGCTTGAGCTACCAAAATCGTTGCAGTCCAGTGTGTGTCTGATATCGCTTAAGCCACTTCGCCAACTGTGCAGTGAAACTCTGTGGCTTGACGATCACACGGGCGCTACCAGCCCGGTAACTGCGCAGTGGCAACGAATTTGACTGCTGCATGAACTATAATCAATAGCTGACCAGCAGCGTAACTTACTGAATTTTATGTCTCGAACCTATAGCGAGGCGACGATGTTCGAAGGTGAATGCCTGAGCTCGTGGCCGACATTGATCGTTTTCTGCAAACGCCCGCATGCGGGCAGCGGTAAACAGCGCCTGGCGCGTCAGATAGGCGTCAATGATGCCCACCAGATTGCCGATGCGCTGTTGTCGTGCGCGCTGGAAGACGTGGCAGATTGGCCTGGGCCGGTGGTCATCTCACCTGCGCACGAGGCCGATCATGAGTGGGCCGACACACTGCTGCCAGGTGCTGCAGTGCTGGTGCAGCCAGAGGGAAATCTGGGACAGCGCCTGCAGCATGTTGACGAATTGCTGCGTCAACGCGGGGATCAGCAGCGGATTTTCATCGGCACAGATGCACCGCTGCTGGATAAACAGACGCTGATGCAGGCCGCGGACGCGCTGCAGACCCATGACGTGGTGCTGCAACCGGCGCGCGATGGTGGTGTGACCTTGATGGCCACTGGCCCGGCCTGGCCACAATTGCTGGATTTGCCGTGGTCACAGGCTGATCTGGGTCTGGCTTTGCAAGCAGCATGTCTGCTTGCAGGTCATGATGTCTGGCTGCTACAGGCTGGTATGGATGTTGACCTGTTGGCCGACTTGCACAGCATGCAGCAGCTGTTGGAAAACGATCATCGTTCAGCGCGGCAGGATTTGCTGCAAGCCATCGATGCCATTCTTGAGCAAGGGCTCAGGTCCAAATCAACCGGTTGATCCGAATGTACAAATCAAAGAAATTATGGCTGGTGCTGCTGGCGCTGGCATTACTGCTGCTGGCGGTCTGGCAGTTGCCGGTGAAGCACTGGCTGGAATTGGCTATCGCCTGGATCGAGCTGCACCCGGGCTGGTCCTGGTTGGCCTACATCGCGCTGTACATCGTGGTCAGCGTGCTGCTGGTACCGGCGAGTCTGCTCACGCTGGCGGCCGGGGCGCTGTTCGGTCTGCTGCAGGGGGTGATCGTGGTGTCACTGGCCAGCGTCGCCGCTGCGGTGGTGGCGTTTCTGATCGGTCGCGGCTTCGCTCGCGAGCATGCCTTGAAGCTGGTGCAGAAGATGCCGAAATTTATGGCACTGGATCGTGCGATTGCAGAAAAAGGATTCCTGGTGGTGCTGTTGACGCGGCTGTCACCGGTGTTTCCGTTCGGTCTGCAAAACTATGCCTACAGCGTGACGGCGGTGAAGTTGCGTGATTACACGCTGGCCTCGTGGATCGGCATGATCCCGGGGACCATCATGTACGTGTACTTCGGCTCCTTGGCACGCAGCCTGGCGGCCATATTCAGCGGCGAAGTTGAAGTCGGCAGTGCCGGTCGAATCTTTTTTATTGTCGGGCTGATTGCCACCGTGGTGGTGACCGTGCTGGTCACGCGCATGGCCACCAGGATACTGAAACAGGATCTACTGCATGAATCAGAACCAAATTAAACCGCATTTCTCAGCACAGTTCGTAGGGAGATGCTTCCAGGCTGCGCCATGGCTGGCATTGCCCGGCATCCGCAGTTGTGTTGCCAAGCAAGGATTGCCGGATGCGCTGCTCTTATCCGGCCTACGCAGCTCCCGAGCCTCGATTTGTGCCAGTAGGAGCCTGCTTGCACGCGCATCGTCACGGTATCAACTCATTACACCTGTTCGCGCGCAAGCACGCTCCTGCAATACTGTGGTAAGCGGGGTGCAAGCCTTTAGCTGCGAGTGTAGCGTACAGGCAGGCAATAGCAGAGGGGTAAGAAATGCAGGTTAACATGCCGCCGGATTATCCCGGTGTAGAATTCGATGCGCACTGGCGCGGCCTGGTATCACCAGCCGATTATGTCAATCCGCAGCCGCAGGAAAAGTACAATCTGGTGGTGATCGGTGCCGGGCCGACGGGCCTGATCACCGCGATTGGCGCGGCCGGTCTGGGCGCCAAAGTGGCGCTGGTTGAACGACATGCCATGGGTGGGGACTGTCTGAACGTGGGGTGTGTGCCGTCCAAGGCTATTCTCTCTGCTGCAAAGCGGTTTCAGGGTCATTCCGATGCCTTCGCGCGCAGCATGGCCTGGCTGCGTGAAGTGCGCGCCGGCATCGCCGAGCACGATTCGGTCAAGCGCTACAGCGACCAGGGCGTGGACGTGTTTCTGGGCGAGGCCAGCTTCAATGCCGATGGCATGGTGCAGGTTGCCGGGCAGAAACTGCGCGCCAGCAAGACCGTGATCAGCACCGGCTCACGCGCCACTATGCCGCCGATTGCGGGGCTGGACGAGGTGCCGGCGATCACCAACGAGCAGGTGTTTGATCTCACCGAACAGCCGCGCGAACTGTTGATCATTGGCGCCGGTGCGATCGGTTGTGAACTGTCGCAAGCCTTTGCCCGTCTGGGCACAAAAGTGCGTCTGCTGGAAATCGCACCGCGCATTCTTGTCGGCGAGGAGCCCGAAGCCAGTGCGGCGTTGCTGCAGGCCATGCATGAGCTTGATGTGAACGTTGAATGTGGCGTCATGATCGATAAAGTCAGTCATAGCGATGGCCAGTTTATTGTGCACTGCAAGAGCGGCCAGCAATATCAGGGCGATCAGTTGCTGGTAGCGGCCGGGCGGCAACCGAACCTGGACGGTCTGAATCTTGCAGCTGTCGGGGTCAAGTATGATCGCAGCGGTATTATTGTGGATGACAAGCTGCGTACCAGTAATCGCCATATCTATGCCGCCGGTGACGTTTGCTCGGCGGTCAAGTTGACCCATTATGCCGATGCCCAGGCGCGTATCGTGATCGCCAACGCACTGTTTGCGCCGACCGCCAAACGTTCAGGTATCGTGGTGCCGCGCTGCACCTACACCGATCCTGAAGTGGCCCAATTTGGCCTGACCACTGCAGCAGCTCAGCAGCAGGGTGTGGCGGTCAAGAGCTGGCGGGTGCAATGGGCGGACATGGATCGCGCCCGTGCCGAAGGCGCTACCCGGGGTTTTGTCGAAGTATTGACCAAACCCGGCGATGACAAGATTTTGGGCGCCACCATTGTTGGCGCGCATGCTGGTGATTTGCTGGCGCCATTGCTGATCATGCAGGCCAATGGTCTGGGCCTGGTCGCTGCCGACAAGGCGCTGTTGCCGTATCCGACGCGCGGTGAATACCTGCGCCGGCTGTCAGATCAGGTCAAGCGCGAAAAGCTGACCCCGAGCGTAGCCAAATGGATGCGGCGCTGGCTGTCCTGGCGGCGCTGAAGCTAACCCGCATAGTTCATGAAGGCGGACAGTTACTGGTCATAGTTTACGAATAAACAAGGCGATAGCAATGAATTTATGCGTTGTGGAGTGGCTACGATTGGTCCTGTTCGAGTTCAGGCCAAATCTGGCGTTACATCTCGAACGATCACCCTTGAAGCATAGCTACGGCTATGCTTCTTCGGGCGATCGTCCAAGCTGCTTAGCCAGCTTCGCCCTGCTCCTCGAACCCTTCATGAAAATGCGGGCTAATTAAAGGTTTCCTTGATGGTAACGGTGAGCCTGGTTATTCCGATTTGGCGCGACACTGAGGCACTGGCAAGGCTGCTGCAGCAGCTCCGTGTACTGGCCTGGCCGTTGCCCGAAACGATTGTGGTGGATGGCGAGCATTGTGCTGCCAACGAACAACTTTGTGCTGTCCACCAGGCACGCTATCTGGTCAGCTCACGTGGCCGTGGGTGGCAAATGAATGCCGCCGCGAAAGTCACCAGCGCTGACTGGCTGTGGTTTGCGCATGCCGATGCAGTGTTGCTGCCCGAGGCCATGGACAATCTGCAACGAGTGGCTGCATCCACTGCAACCGGTGGTTACTTCCGTTTTCGCTTCCAGCCGCCTCGGCGCTACTGGCATGGCTGGCTGGAATTCGCCATCGCGCTGCGCTGTCGTAGCGGCATTGCCTATGGCGATCAGGCGCTGTTTGTGCAACGTGAGGTATTTCAACAAATCGGCGGCTTTGCCGAGCAAGCGCTGTTTGAGGAAGTTGCGCTGGTGAAGACACTGCGACGACGCGGACGTCTGCGCTGTGCCGGTGATGGCGTGTTGATCTCCACCCGGCGCTGGGACCGTGATGGCTGGATTGGGCGGACCATCAACAACCGTCTGCTGGCAACGGCCTATTTGCTGGGATTTCCGGCTGAAGTCCTCGCGCGGTGGTACGTACGCCATGTCGATGGCAAGTCATAGCGATGCAGCTGGAGTCGATGCAGGTTGGATGATGATGCAGCGGATGGCCGTGGATAGCTACTCATTGATTAGGGTATAGACGAGCCCGTATCGATCGTAGGTTTGTGGGTAATTCTGCTCGAGGAAATCCTCTGTCATGTCCTGGTTGTCTTGCAGGCGAAGCGATGAGAAATTGATGATGAAGTCGCCGAAGTAATTGATTTTATTTGCTTCGACACGAAATTTCATTCGATCAAGAGTTTCATTATCGGCCCAGTCGTACTTGACCGCACTGAGATAGTATCCACTAAGGTAATAGGTACCGGCCGGGAGCGATATAAGACCAAATTGGACTGAATCGCCAAAATTGCCGCTTTTGTAACGCTTGGTTCTGGTGCTGTTGAGAAACTCAAACGCAACATAGCGGTTCGAGTATTTCGTATAGCCCGTATTGTGCGACATGATGGCGAGCAGGCCATCATTCGGTTCAATCTGCTGGGCTGGATCGTAGAATGGCGCTTTACTGGCGCATCCTCCGACCAGTATGATATAGCAAGCGAGACTACAGAGCTGATACGCTCGTTTTATCAATATCCGTGCTGGAGCAGGCTTGGAGCACGATGCGGTGAGAGCTTGTATACAATCCATCTGACAGATTTCCATGACTTGGAAGTACGGGAGATATATTAATGGTTTTTATCAAACTGTCAATGCATAGGGAACATGCTGCTGTAAGAATGCTGCATAACTTTATTTTATGTAGCTTGCTGGTGTGCTCCTTTACATTATCTGCGCAAGTGGATAAAGCTTTTGTGCATGATATATCACGACACGACAGGTTTTTGTCGGCTTCGTTGTCGGGTGATGGACGCTATGTTGCCGTAATCGATTATGTGATGGGTGGTTATCATTTGGGTATTGTCGACACAGATGCCAAGTCATACAGAAACGATATTATCAAGGGTACTGTGCATGTCAGCCAAGTCAAATGGTATGGTAACGATCAAATCCTGATTGTCGATACCAAGCTGAATGGCTCCAGCTATATCTATCTTTATGATATCAATACTGATCATTATGAAGTTGTTTTTTATTCTCCCATAGAAAATTCGAATATAGATGCGAAAATCATCCATTCAAATCCAGTCTCCGATACGGGTGTTGTTGTAAGATTGGGTACGCGTATACCAAAATTCTACTCTGTCGATGTAAAGAAGAGATCCCGCAAGGAAATAAACATAGGGATTGAGAATGTTTCTAGTCTTTACATCAATAATGAAAGCCAGGCATATGCAGCTACACAAATTAATAAATCGAAATATACGGTGCTAATAAAGCCCAATGAGGATGATTCTGATTGGCTGCCATTGTTGTCTGGTGATATTTATGGGAAGGATGATCCCCATTTATTGTACATTGACTCTGATAACCACACGCTATGGGTGAGCGCCCATCAGGGCTCGGATCTAAGAGGGGTATGGGCTTACGACACCGAGGCGAAGATGTTTTCTATGGCGCCTGTTCTTGCTGATAGTAACTATGATATCCAGGCAAACCTACTGATTGATGATGTCAGTGGTAATGTCGCAGCGATACATTATCAAAAAGATTACCCTTATACATATTACCTCGATGCAAATGTTGAGGCGGTTGTAAACAAAATTGCTAATGTTCTTGCCGACGGCCGTATCAGGCTTGTCGACATGGCTACCGAAGCACAGCGTTATTTGTTTGCTTACCAGTCTGATATCAAGCCTATGCAGTGGTATCTTTATTCGGCAATGGAGAACAAACTGGTATTGATTGGCTCGCAAAATAAGAGACTGGATAAATACACGATGTATGAACGCAAGCCGGTTCGGTTCAAGGCCCGTGACGGGCTTGAAATCGAGGCTTACATGACGCTACCGCCGGCACCAGTCAAGGGATTGATTGTCAACCCACATGGTGGCCCGGAATATAGAGATTTCTGGGGTTTCGACGACTGGGCACAATTGCTTGCTCGCCATGGCTATGCAGTGATTCAGCCGAACTTTCGTGGCTCGACAGGATACGGGCGGGCTTTTAATGATTCTGCAATTAAGCAGTACGGCAAAACCATGCAATATGACCTGGAAGATGCCATAAGCTGGGCCTTGAAGACTTATGAGCTACCACCTGACAAAGTCTGTGCTGTTGGTGGCAGTTACGGTGCATATGCTTCTGTGAACCTGCTTTATAGCGCATCTGAGCTGGTCAATTGTGCAGCAGGCATTGCGGGTTTCTATGATGCAGTGCAACTGTTGCAGGATGATGAGGATAAACTGTTTGCCGACTCACAGAAGTATCGTATGGGTGATCCCGATGCCGATCTGGAGCTGTTGACTGAGATTTCCCCGATCAATCAGGTTGCTGCAGACAATGGCCCGGTGCTTCTCATCCATGGTCGTTATGATGAGCGTATTGACTATCAGCACAGTGTAAAAATGCATGCTGCGATACAAGAGGTAGGCGGTCGCAGTGAGTTGAATATCATCAACTCGGAGGGGCATACTTTCCGTAAGCAATCCTCCACAAAAAATATGTATCTGCAGCTACTGCGTTTTCTGCAAGAGAACATTGATAAAAATACTGTCCAACATACATCAACAAGTTGAGTCATTTTTGATTAACTATCCATGGAACGCGTTTTATTCGAAGTAGTCACAGATTGCATGGTGCGACTGAAGTTACTGTAGCCATCGCTACGGCCGCAGGGAGCACACCGTGAGATGCTGCCCCTGACCCTGGCACTGGATTCGGGGCAAGATTACCGCCGCAACCCTTATCAAGCGGAGCCATGCATAGTTATTTAGAGTTTCCATCGCAGTCATCTACAGGCATATTGCAATGAATAATATTTTACTGTCAGTCTTGCTTAGCATGAGTATGCTGATTCAGTTTGAGCTGTATGCCCAGGCTGCTAGTTCATCAGCCCGGACTTCGCCGGCCGTCCTTGATCAGGCGGCTCCAAAAGACAGCGTCATGCACGATCATCAGTTGTTTACGCAGATCCTGCAGACGCATGTATCACCTGCCGGAATGGTGGATTATCAGGCATTGTTGGAGCAACCTGAGGCGCTGAAGGCCTATCTGCAAGGTCTTGCTGAGGTGGATAAGCAGGTGTTGGCTGAGCAAGACGACAGCGTACAGATGGCATTCTGGATTAACGCCTACAACGCGCTCACCCTGCAGGTGATTATTGATTACTATCCGGCACGGTCGCAGGGAGTGTTTGGTGGCTTGTTCAGTTCCGGCAAAAGCATCACTAATATCGACGGGGTGTGGGACAAATTACGCTGGGAGGTAGCCACTGAGCAATACACGCTGGATCAGATCGAAAATCAGATTCTGCGCAAACAGTTCAGTGAACCGCGCATCCACTTCGCCATCGTGTGCGCGTCAATGAGTTGCCCGGATCTGCGCCGGGAGGCCTACACCGGCCTCAGGCTTGACCGCCAATTGCAGGAGCAGACGTTACGCTTCCTGAACAATCCGCAAAAAGGCATGCACATCGATCGCGCTCGTGATCGGGTTTCGATTTCCTCGATTTTTGACTGGTTCAGTGAAGACTTTGATTGCGCCCAGGCACCACTGCAGATTGCCGCCAGGCTGTCCGCCAAACAAAGCCCGGTGGTCTGCTTCATAGCCAGTCAACTGCTGCCGTCGGACCCACGGCGAGAATATCTGTTAGAAGCAGATTACAGCCTGCGTTTTCTGGATTATGATTGGAGTCTGAACGATCAGGCCCAGTGACTGCGGTTGTCGTAACTGCCTGGTGTCGATTTCTCGGGTTCAGCTTCTCAGGTTCAGCTTTTCAGATTAAGGCGCATGCCATGACGCTGGTTGAAACCCAGCAGTGCTTCAATGCCGGTGCGTATCGCGGCCCGTTCGCCTTCGTTCAATTGCGGATGCCAAATTTCAAAGATCAGCACTGCGCGCAGTTGTTCGCTACGGTTCCACGCTTCATGTTCGAAACTGTCGTCGAACACCACAATCTGCCCCTCCTGCCAGCAATGCGTTTGATCACCGACCCGTATGGCGCAGTGATCGGGAATGATCAAGGGCAGGTGGACCGCCAGCTTGTAGTTACTCAAACCGAAATGCGGTGGAATGAGGGTGCCTGGACGCAGCATTGAAAAAAACACTTCCGGAGCATGCTGCTGCACATCAACCAGCGGCAGATGTTGTATCGCGGCAGTGGTTACCGGACAGTCCAGACAATGTTGTTGCTGGGGTTCGCCGTCTCGGTACAGATGGTAGGAGCTCCACTGCAGAGATTGATTGAGGGTCTGCCACTGGGCCGTATTCTGGGCGTTGGGGAGTTCCACGTAGGCATGCAGTTCAGAGTCGTCGTTGGCCAGCACTGACAGCAGCTCCTTGCGAATGGCAGCGCAAGCTGTTTGCAGTTCATCGACCCAGTCAAATTGGCCCGTGTCATAAAATGGCTGTGGTGACAGTCCCGGATAGTTCAGAAAGCCGGGCTTTTGCATGGGGTGTGCCAGTTTTACTGTTTGCTCATTCAGGGCCACGGCTATGGCTTGACGAATACCTTGCGAACTGTCGCTGCCGTGTAGTTGATCGACTTCATCCAGTGCCGCGAGAATATGTTCGCGCCGCATCTTGAGCATGAAAGCCGCGGATTCCTGCAGCAGGCGATAAACCGATTTGGGGGTAGTGGGATCGGTCTGCCACTGGCGCAGCTGGGCATGGTTTTTCCAGGCTTCGCTCCAGGTGTGCAGTGCAGCTTGCGCTTGTTGCTGCTCGCATTCGATTTTACCTTTGTAGAGCGCGGCGAGACCATCATCGCCGAGCTCGACGGCGCAGTTCAGCGCTTCCAGCGCCGCCGCCGTCTGCCCGCGGGCGCGATGCAGCATGGCCAGATGCAAATGCGGATGTGCTGCCTGCGGTGCCGCCTGCACTGCCGTCTGCAGCATGTCATGGCAGAGTTGAACCTGACCGTTGGCGAGCAATTGCTTGGTCAAAAAACGCAACGCGTTGTGGTTGGCTGGATCGAACTGCAGCAGCTGCTGGTAACATTTTTTTGCCTGCTGCGACTGACCGGCTTGCAGCAAGGCTGCTGCCTGTTGCTGTAATTCCTTGGCCACGGCAGACGCTGATTGAGTTTGATCTGCGGCGTTCATAATGCAGTGTCTTTGACGTTCAACACTCGATGACGTTGACGGCCAGGCCGCCGCGTGAGGTTTCCTTGTATTTGGTTTTCATATCGGCGCCCGTTTCGCGCATGGTCTTGATGACGTGATCCAGTGACACGCGGTGCTTGCCGTCTCCGCGCATGGCCATGCGGCTGGCGTTGATGGCCTTGACCGCACCCATGGCATTGCGCTCAATGCAGGGGATCTGCACCAGTCCGCCGACCGGGTCACAGGTCAGCCCCAGATTGTGTTCCATGCCGATCTCGGCGGCGTTTTCGATCTGCTCCAGGCGACCGCCCAATGCGGCGGTCAGGCCGCCGGCGGCCATCGAACAGGCCACCCCAACCTCGCCCTGACAGCCCACTTCGGCGCCGGAAATCGATGCGTTTTCCTTGTACAAAATGCCGATGGCGCCGGCGGTGAGCAGGAAGTTGAGGATGCCGTCCTCGTTGCTGCCGGGAATAAAATGCTTGTAATAGAGAATGACAGCCGGAATGATGCCTGCGGCGCCGTTGGTTGGTGCAGTTACGACCCGGCCGCCGACGGCATTTTCTTCGTTGACCGCGAGTGCAAACAGATTCACCCAATCGAGTATATCCAGTGCGTCTTCATGCAGCAGCGCTGGTTCCCGGCCCAGTTGCTCGAACAGCGCGGGTGCGCGGCGTCTGACCTGCAATGGGCCCGGCAACATACCGGGGCTGTGACAGCCACGGTCAACACAGTCGCGCATTGCTGTCCAGATTTTCAGCAGACCGGCGCGTATGTCTTCCAGGCTGTGCCAGGATTGCTCATTGGCGAGCATGACATCAGCGATGCTCAGATTGTGCTCGCGGCAGATCGCCAGCAACTCATCGCCGCTGTGATACGGATAGGCCACAACCGTGGTATCCGCCACAATCTGATCTTCGGCGGCTTCATCGCGGTTCACCACAAAGCCACCGCCCACGGAATAGTAATCGCGACTGAAGAGCTCAATGCCGTTGGCATCGAACGCACAGAAGCGCATGCCATTGGAGTGGTACGGCATGGTCTGGCGTTTATGAAAGATCAGGTCTTTGCTGACAGAGAAGTCGATGTCGTGCAGATTCAGAATCTTCAGTTTGCCATGCTCGGAAATCTCGGCACTGCGCTGCGGGATCAGATCCGGATCGATTTGATCCGGCAGATGACCTTCCAGGCCCATCAGCACAGCTTTGTCGGTGCCATGGCCACGGCCGGTGTGTCCCAGTGAGCCGAACAGCTCGACACGGATGCGTGCGCTAGCCGCAATCAGTTCCCGTGCTTCAAGCCGGGATGCAAACAACGCCGCTGCCCGCATCGGCCCCACTGTG
This sequence comes from Gammaproteobacteria bacterium, assembly GCA_021772955.1. GTDB lineage: Bacteria > Pseudomonadota > Gammaproteobacteria > Xanthomonadales > Wenzhouxiangellaceae > JAHJQV01. Next base: position 14,349 of record JAJFKZ010000050.1, read on the forward strand.
TGTGAGCTGGACGGGCCGATACCGATTTTGAACAAATCAAAAATGCTGATGGTCATGACAGCATTTTAGACTGTCGGTGACCAGAAGTGTTTCAATTCTCGAAACTGTCAGACTGAAACGATTCAGGCAGCTGATAACCAATCACATGAATGTGGTTTGTCTGTGGTGCATCCAGGATCTGGAGGTGACCATTCGGCCAGATGATTTCGACTGTCTCTGCCTGATAAACACCGAGGCCGAAATGCGCGATCAGACTGCTGCCAGAACCAATGCTGTCACCGGAATGGATCACTCGCAGCAGTTGTTCACCGTCACTGCGCAACAGGCGGATGCGACTGCCCAGCGCATCCATCCCCAGTACAGCGTTACCGACCAGCCTGACCTGGAGCCAGTTATTGTCGTTCGGTGTGGTGTTGGTATAGAGTCGATATCGGTCGTTGTAATCGCCTACCAGCAGATCTATGCCGCCGTCCTGGTTGACATCGGCCCAGGCTGCGCCAATGCTTTGCCAGGGGTGGCTGGCACCACTGCTGTCGCTGGCATCGGCGAAGCTGCCATCGCCCTGATTGATGAACACGCGATCACTGGCGCCGAAGGTTGGAAAGGTGGCCAGATACAGATCCTCCCAGCCATCGTTGTCGAAATCCTGAAACACCGAGCCCCAGGCGACCGCGTTGTAAT
>JAJFKZ010000006.1 GCA_021772955.1 Gammaproteobacteria bacterium
CAAACGGGGTTCAGGCCACGCCAAGACGTTCGTGCATGAGCGTGCTGGTGGTGGTGTATTGCAATCGTACTTTTTGCTCTGGATGCAAATGCTGTTGCACACCAAATGCCGCCAGCGCTGCTTCGTGAAAGCCTGACAGAATGAGTTTTTTCTTGCCTGGGTAGGTGTTGATGTCGCCCACGGCGAAGATGCCCGAAATGTTGGTCTGGAATTTTTCCGTGTCCACCTGCAACGCGCGCTTTTCCAGCGCCAGGCCCCATTCTGAGATCGGGCCGAGGTTTGGCGACAACCCCCAGAACACCAGCACCTGGTTACATTCGACTTGACTTTTTTCGCCGGCACGGTTGATCAGTTCCAGGCCGGACAACTGCTCGTCTGCGGTCAATACATTGATCACATTGCCCAAGTGCAGCGTCATTTTGTCTGCGGCCACCAATTCCTGCATTTTGCTAACCGAAGCCGGCTGGGCGCGGAAGTCTTCGCGACGATGGATCAGCGCCAGCGATTCGGCCTGTTCACACAACGCCAGGGTCCAGTCCAGCGCCGAGTCACCGCCACCGAGAATGGCCAGTTTTTGACCGTGAAACTGAGTCGGATCGACCACCTTGTTGTGAATGCTGGTGTCAATGAAATCCGCCGCACCGGGTGCCTTCAGCACTCGCGGTGCGAACGCCCCCAGGCCGGCTGCGATGATCACGGTGCCAGCATCAAACTCGGTGCCAGTGCTGGTTTTGACATGAAACCGGCCATCATCCTGCTGCTGCAGTTCGGTGACTTGCTGACCAAGATGAAACTGCGGAGCAAACGGCTTGATCTGCTGCAGCAGGCGATCGATCAGTTCCTGCGCGCCGACCACCGGCAGGGCCGGGATGTCATAAATGGGCTTTTCCGGATACAGCTCGGTACACTGGCCGCCCGGCTGCGTCAGGCTGTCGATGATGTGCGCGTGGATATTGAGCAGGCCCAGCTCAAATACCTGAAACAGCCCGCAGGGGCCGGCGCCGATGATCAATGCGTCAGTTTGAATGGTCATGAATGGTCCGTTGGTTTATGCTGAGTGTGTGGGTGGCAATCGAACTGGTCGATTTGATGGCCAATGTTCGTTGTCTTATTTTAACCGGATACCTAACCGTTTGTTTCTGAACATGTCCAACCGTATCAAGCTGGAGCCAGGCTGGCTGCAGCAGCTAGAGCCTCAGTTTGACCAGGACTACATGCAGCAATTGCGTGCTTTTCTGCGCACACGAACCAAGGCTGGCGCGCAGATTTATCCGGCGGCGAAAAACATCTTTGCCGCCCTCGATCACACGCCGTTCGAGCACGTGCGCGTGGTGATCATCGGCCAGGATCCCTACCACGGACCGGGGCAGGCACACGGACTGTGTTTTTCCGTGCAGCCAGGGGTACCGGTGCCGCCATCACTGCAAAACATCTACCGAGAACTGCACAGCGATGTGGCGTTCATTCCGCCGCAGCACGGTTGTCTGTTGCCGTGGGCCGCACAGGGTGTGCTGTTGCTCAATGCCGTGTTGACGGTAGAACGCGGGCAGGCCGGTGCGCACCAGAACCGCGGCTGGGAGCGCTTTACCGATGCCGCCATCGCCGCGCTCAATGCACACCGGGATGGCCTGGTGTTCATGCTCTGGGGCAGCTATGCGCAGCGCAAGGGCAGCATCGTCGATCCACAACGACATCTTGTGTTGCAAGCCCCGCATCCATCGCCTTTGTCGGCTTATCGAGGCTTTTTCGGATGTCGACACTTTTCGCGGGCGAACCACTGGTTACGGCAGCATGGCCACGATCCGATCGACTGGCAATTGCCGCCGACCATGGCATGACTCCCGGCAAATGCAACGTGAAGCCATGGCCAGCCTATTTTACGAGGGCGGACAGTTACTGGTCATATTTTACGGATAACCAAGGTGATAACAATGAAATTATGCGGGCTAGGAGTCTGCCTTAAAGCGAGCGATTCGTGTAGGAGCCTGCCCTGCAGGCGATTTCTGCCATAGGCATTCCCACGCAGAGCGTGGGAACGAGAGCAAAGCCTGCCTGGCAAGCGAACCATTCATGTTGGAGCCTGCCCTGCAGGCGATTCAATCCTGCAAGAAACTGCTTGGCGTTCCCACGCAGAGCATGGGAACGAGAGTCTGGATGGTTACGCCAGCAGCTCACAATGACGAACAGGCGATATCAGACATTTGACTTTTACAGTAACGTTTAACTGGCTTTCAACAGCCAAGTCGAAACTTGTTCAGTCATGTAGGCTGGATAAGCGTAGCGCATCCGGCATTTTCTACTGGTTTGCCCCAATTGCCAGATGCGCTGCACTTATCTGGCCTACAATCCGCCCTTCGCTTACAGCCTGCTTGCAGGCGAATGTTTCTGTCGCTCAGGTTGTGCGCAGCAGCGCCGGATCCAGTTGCGCAAACAACGGCGCCAACTCGCGCAGAAAATCTGCCAGTGCGCTGCTTTTACGCCAGAACAGACCGATCGTGCGCTGCGGTGCCGGGTCGGCAAACGGAATCACCTTGATATCCCGGTTGGCCGGTACCGGCGGCATGACTGCCATGTTTGGCATCAGCGTGATACAGGTGCCGGCGGCGACCATCTGGCGCAGGGTTTCCATGCTGGTGGCGTGAAAATCCAGACTCTCGGTGACACCGCCGAGTTTGCACACTTCCAGCGCCTGATCGCGCAGGCAGTGACCTTCTTCCAGCAGCAGCAGCGAGTGATTGCGTAAGTCCGCAATGGCTACAGTGTCGCGATCGGCCAGTTCATGATCGATTGGTGTCACCAGCACAAACGGTTCGGAAAACAGCTCGACATGATCCAGTTGCTGATCCTCGATCGGCATGGCCAGCAATCCGGCATCCAGTTTGCCGGTATTGAGCAGATCCAGGATGTCGTCGGTTTTTTCTTCAAACAACTGTAAGGAGAGTTGCGGATAGTGTTTCCGGATCACCGGCACCACGTGCGGCAGCAGATAAGGCGCCAGGGTCGGAAACAGGCCCAGTCTGATGCGCGCCGAGCCAGGCTCAAGGCTCAGTCGGGCCTGCTGTTTCATGGCTTCGACATCCGCAATGATGTGGCGGGCGCGAGCGACAATGTCCTCACCGATGCTGGTCAGCATGAGCTGGCGCGGACTGCGTTCCAGCAACTGCACGCCCAGTTCCTGTTCGAGTTTTTGAATTTGGGTGCTCAGCGTGGGTTGGCTGACGAAACAGGCTTCGGCGGCGCGACTGAAGTGCTTTAATTCGGCCAAAGTGACCAGATATTGTAAGGTGCGCAAGTTCATTCGGGCATTATAGTCAGAAACTATGAATCAAATCAAAACATTCAATTTGATCTATAGGTAAAGCTGGCGGATAATGCTCCACATCGTAGTCTTGATTCAATTAAAAAACAGGAGCTTTAGCATGTTAACGATTGGCGATAAATTCCCACAATTCAATTTGACTGCAACTGTGTCCACGGACCTGCAGACTGCATTTACCGACATCAACAATGACAGTTATCCCGGCAAATGGCTGCTGGTGTTTTTCTACCCCAAGGACTTCACCTTCGTCTGTCCCACCGAAATCAAGGCCTTTGGTGATTTGAAATCGGAATTTGATGATCGTGACTGCCAGATTCTATCCGGTTCCGTTGATTCGGAATTTGTGCATCTGGCCTGGCGTCGTGATCATGATGATCTGCGTGATCTGCCGTTTCCGATGCTGGCTGACATCAAGCGTGAGCTGTCGTCAGCACTGGGCATCTTGCACCCGGAAGCAGGCGTGTCCATGCGGGCCACATTCCTGGTGGATCCTGAGGGCGTAATCCGCCACGTTTCGGTCACGGACATGAATGTCGGCCGTAACCCCAAGGAAACGCTGCGCATTCTCGATGCACTGCAAAGCGACGAACTTTGCCCATGCAACTGGAACAAGGGCGAGGAAACACTGAAAGTCGCCTGAACAAATGGTTACTCCGCACACTGGCCGCCAACTGGCGGCCTTTTTTTTCATATCACATCGAGAGTTAGCGCATGTCAATTCAGGAATTCAAATCCACCATACCCGATTATGCCAAGGACATTCGCGTCAATCTTGGCGGCGTTATCAGTGCCGAAGGCAGTCCGAACCTGAGCAGCGATCAGCTCTGGGGGACGGCGTTGGCTTGCGCTGCTGCTTGCGGTCACAAGCCCCTGCTGGACGCAGTCAAGGGCGATGCCAGTGCACATCTGGATGCAGCGCATGTCAATGCGGCACTGTCGGCTGCAGCCCTGATGGGCATGAACAACATCTACTACCGGTTTTTGCATCTGGCCGACAATGCTGACTATCAACAACTGCCAGCCAGGCTGCGCATGACGGCGATTGGCAACCCCGGTATCGATAAAGCCGAGTTTGAGCTGTATTCATTGGCGGTATCGGCCATCAACGGTTGCGGCATGTGCATCATTGCGCATGAAAAGGTTCTGCAGCAGGCGGGCGTTACTATCAGTGCAATTCAGGACGCGGTGCGGGTGGCAGCGGTGCTGCATGCGGCCGCGCAGGTCATGCGTACACAGTGATCAGTGCGGTGGGCCCAGCTGTGATTGCTATAATGCCCTTTGCATTTCAGCCAGGACGTAAGCAACATGAGTGAATTCACTGATCGTGTGGAGGCCTCGTTAACGCGCATCACCAAGCTGGTGTTTCCGCAGGACACCAACCACATCCATACCCTTTACGGTGGTACCGCGCTGCAGTGGATGGATGAGGTCGGGTTTCTGGTGGCGACTCGTTTCTCCAGACAGAAAGTGGTTACCGTGTCCATGGATCGGGTGGATTTCAAGGTGCCGATTCCCGAAGGCAGCATTATCGAGTTGGTCGGCAAGGTCACCCGAGTTGGTACCTCCAGCATGACCATTCGCATTCAGTTGTTTCGTGAGGACATGTTTCTGGGCGGTCAGGAGTTGGCGGTCAGTGCCGAAATGGTGTTCGTTGCCGTTGGCGATGACAACAAGCCGACACCACTCAGCGTGCATGATAACTAGTGGTCCTTCAATCTGATAATGACAGCTTCAGCGTTCCTGTGGCGCTGCGCCTGGCCCTGAACGCTGACCGACCAACTGCATCCGTTATTATCAGGTTGAAGGACCACTAGCATGCATTACATGTATTACCTGGCCTACGGCTCCAATTTGCATCCGCTTCGGCTTGGCGCCAGACTCGGGGCCATCGAGCGCATCGCGACGGTACAGTTACCCGGTTGGCGACTGGCCATGCACAAGCGCGGTGAGGACGGTTCTGGCAAAGGCAATCTGGTTACCGCCGCCGACGCCACCGCCTGGGGGGTGGTGTATCGGCTGGATGCCAGTCTGAAAAGCCTGCTGGATGAGTTTGAAGGAGAAGGCTACGACTGCAAGACAGTGCAGATTGCCCACCAGCAACAGCAGCTGGCCTGCTTCGCCTACTTGGCCATGCCGGAATGGGTTGATGACGACTTGCTGCCGCACGACTGGTATGCCGAACTGATCGAGCATGGCGCCCGCCATGCCGGTTTTCCGTCCGCCTATCTGGACTGGATTGCCCGGCATCCACGCAGCCCTGATGCCGATGGACGTCAGCGACTTCAGCAGCTGTTGCAACAGCTACGTACTGATACTGCTGCGCCAGTGAATGCCGCAGCGCTGCACTTGCCTGGGTGAGCTGCAGTGCTGGTGTGGATTCCAGCCGGTCATTCCGGCCTGGGTCGCTTTGCTATCCAGTCAATCCAGCCAGTGCGCAGTAGCGCAACACAAATGTTCAGATCTTTTCCAGCACCCGCTGTAGCCGGTCCACTGCTTGCTTGAGGTTATCCATGCTGGTGGCATAGGACAGGCGCACGTGGCCAGGCGCCAGGAAAGCGCTGCCCGGCACTACGGCAAGCTGCGCTTGTTCCAGCAGCCACTCGGAAAACTGTAGGTCATCCTCCACGCCGTCAATGCGGGCGATCGCAGCAGTACAGTCGGGCAGGGCGTAGAACGCACCGTCGGTAGGCAGGCAGCTGATGTGGGGCAGCTTGTTCAGCGCCGGGATCAGCCAGTCATGCCGGTGTTTGAAGGCGTCACGCATGGTGTGTACACATTGCTGATCACCGTTCAATGCTGCCACGGCGGCGGCCTGGGCAATTGAGCAGGCATTCGAGGTGGACTGACTTTGCAGCTTGGTCATGGCCTTGACAATGCTGGCATCTCCAGCCAGATAACCGATGCGCCAGCCGGTCATGGCATAGGCCTTGGATACACCGTTGATAATGAAGCTGCGATCTTGCAGTTGCGGACAGGCGCTGGCAAAGCTGATGAAGCCATCTTTGGCCCAGCAGATTGGTTCGTAAATCTCATCGCTGCTGATGGCAACCTGTGGATGTTGTTCCAGCACCTCGCCCAGTGCCTGATAGTCGGCCCTGCTGTAACCCATGCCGGTGGGGTTGTTGGGTGCATTCAGCATCAACAGCCGGGTGCGCGGCGTGATCGCTTGCTGCAGCTGCTCGGGGGTAATGCGAAAATGCTGTTGCTGGCCGGCCTGGATAGCCACCGGACTGCCTTCGGCCAGATTCACCATGTCCGGATAGGAGACCCAATACGGTGCCGGTAGCAGCACTTCATCGCCCGGATTGATCAGCGCTTGCAGTAAATTGAACAGACATTGCTTGGCGCCGGTGCTGATGATGATGTTTTCCGGCGCATAGTGCAGGCCGTTATCACGTTTGAACTTGGCCATGACCGCCTGTTTTAAATCGGCCGTGCCATCGACCGCGGTGTACCTGGTCTGGCCCGCGGCCATCGCCTGAGTTGCCGCCGCGCAAATGTGTTCAGGGGTGTCGAAATCCGGCTCACCAGCACCCAGGCCGATGACGTCGTGACCCGCAGCGCGCATTTTCGCAGCGCGCGCGGCCACGGCCAGGGTGGCGGATGGCTTGATGTGTTGCAGGCGGTCGGCAACTTTGAAATGTGAGTTGGTCATGTGCATCCTGGGGGCATGATTTTAACCCGGATATTTCACGAGGGTTTCGAGATGCAGACTCAAGCTGGCTAGGAAGTTCGTTCGATCTCCCGCAGAAGCATAGTTGTGACTATGTTTCAAGAGAGATCGGGCGAAATATGACGCCAGATTGGGTGTGCGCTCGAAAAGAACATAGTGTGTTTTTCCATGATAATCATTTGTATTCATATCATATTGATTTAACAAACAATTCATGGCTTGATCGTGCGTCTTCATGAAATATCCGGGTTTGCTAACGGCTATAATAGCAAGTTGCCTTGCGTAAAGCTGAAAGTAGAACCATGCCTAGTCCGAAAAGTGGAAATCAGTTCAGCCTGTCGGCAAAGTTCGAACCCGCCGGCGATCAGCCACAGGCCATTGCCAAGCTGGTGCAAGGCGCTCGCGCTGGCCAACAGCACATGACCTTGCTCGGTGTGACCGGGTCTGGAAAAACCTTCACCATGGCCAATCTGATCGCGCAGCTGCAGCGACCGACTTTGATCATGGCGCCGAACAAGACCCTGGCGGCACAGTTGTATGGCGAGTTTCGTGAGTTCTTCCCGAACAACGCGGTGGAGTATTTCGTCAGCTATTACGATTACTACCAGCCGGAAGCCTACGTGCCTTCCAGTGACACCTTCATTGAGAAGGATTCCAGCATCAACGAGCACATTGAACAGCTGCGCCTGGCCGCCACCAAGGCCTTGCTCACGCGCCGCGATGCCTTGATCGTCGGCACCGTGTCGGCCATTTATGGTCTGGGTGATCCCAGCTCATTCATGAACATGAGCCTGCAGCTGCAGCGTGGACAACGCATTGATCAACGCAGCGTACTGCGCAAGCTGGCGGAAATGCAATATGCCCGCAACGACATGGAGCTGCGTCGTGGCACGTACCGGGTGCGCGGTGATCTGATTGACGTGTTTCCAGGCGACGCTGACATGGAGGCGGTGCGTATCGAATTGTTTGACGATGAGGTCGACACGTTAGCACTGTTCGATCCGCTCACCGGAGAAATTCTGGAGCAGCATGAACAACTCAGTATCTTCCCGAAATCACATTACGTCACGCCCAGGCAAGTGGTGCTGGATGCGATCGAATCGATCAAGATTGAGTTGACTGGGCGGCTGGAGTATCTGCGCAGTAACCAGAAACTGCTGGAAGCGCAGCGGCTGGAGCAGCGCACCCGCTTTGATCTGGAAATGATGCTGGAGCTGGGCTACTGCACCGGCATCGAGAATTATTCCCGGCATCTCACCGGTAGCCAGCCGGGCGAACCGCCGCCGACCCTGTTCAGTTATTTACCGGATGATGCCTTGCTGATTCTGGACGAAAGCCACGTCACCGTGCCGCAGATCGGCGGCATGTACCGTGGCGATCGCTCGCGCAAGGAAACGCTGGTGGAATACGGTTTTCGTCTGCCTTCGGCGCTGGACAATCGGCCGCTGATGTTCGAGGAGTGGGCCGCACGCTCACCACAAACCATCTATGTGTCGGCTACCCCCAGAGCGTACGAGCTGGAGCTGTCGAGTGTGCTCGCCGAGCAGGTGGTACGTCCCACAGGGCTGGTGGATCCGCAGGTGGAAATCCGTCCGGCCACCAGCCAGGTCGATGATCTGATGTCGGAAATAAGTCTTTGCGTGGCCGTTGGCCAGCGCGTACTGGTGACCACGCTGACCAAACGCATGGCCGAGAACCTGACCGAATACCTGGCCGAGCATGGTATCCGTGTGCGCTATCTGCATTCGGACATCGATACCGTGGAGCGCACCGACATCATCCGCGATCTGCGCCTGGGCGAGTTTGATGTTCTGGTCGGTATCAACCTGTTGCGCGAAGGTCTGGACATGCCGGAAGTGGCTTTGGTTGCGATTCTGGATGCCGACCGTGAAGGCTTCTTGCGTTCCGCCGGATCCTTGATCCAGACCATCGGCCGGGCGGCCAGAAACATCCATGGTCGGGCCATTTTGTATGCCGACAAGATTACCAACAGCATGCAGAAAGCCATCGAGGAAACCAATCGCAGAAGAGA
>JAJFKZ010000051.1 GCA_021772955.1 Gammaproteobacteria bacterium
GACTTCCTGGGCTGGTACATCGATGACATTGAAGTCATTACTCAGTAATGAATAACAACACTAAATAACTTTCCAGGAGTCAAGATTTACCGGCCGCCTTGCGCGGCCGGTTTTTATTGTCAGCGTTAGTGTCAGAGCTGACAGTAGGGCGTAATACCTGCCGCTGCAATGATTCCTTGGCTCTGACCGGCTGCGGACAAATGGTCACAATCAGACTTGCTATTGAAGCTGGATTGATGTAGGGTGTGAATATATATTCACATATATGGGGTTTACATGATGAAGCACTACGTCACCGACCATGCCGCGGTCAACGCCGTCGACACCAGGATCCAGTCACGCACAACCGCATTTCCCCGCCTCCCAACCGGACTCGCCGGATGGTTTCGGCTCACTGCCTTGTTGCTCGCGCTGCTGCTGTTGGGCAGTAGTGATCAAAGCCGAGCACAAGCGCCTGCGGCAGGCCACGAGCGAGCAAGTCAAAGTGAGAGTCATCTGCACATTCAGCACGAGCAGGGTGTGACCGTGGATAGACATTATCCAGCTGCAAATGCCAGTGCGTCCTTCAGCTCGCAATAAAAGGATGAAATGCCTGCAAGAGCGATCGCCAGCATGGCGGCGTCAAGGTTTGCCTGACGCTCCATAGCGGAGCTAACCCGCCTATTTCATGAAGGCGGACAGTTACTGATCCTATTTTACGGGTACACTAGAGTGGTTACGGTTTGTCCTGTTCGAGTTCAGGCCAAATCTGGCGTTGCCCAATACACGATTGAATTGGGAACGACCACCCAAGCTGCTTAGCCAGCTTCGCCCTGCTCCTCGAACCCCTCATAAAATATGCGGGCTAAGACTTCGATGCCAAGCTCGTTCGAGCTGGCGGGCTTGCCGTTACTGGCGGGGTACACTGGTACGCATTAATTCACTGTTATCGCCATGTTTATCCGGCAACTATGAGCAGCAAGTCCGCCGGCAATAAATAGGCGGACCAATCATGCCGGTGGCCTGAACAAAGCAAAGGCTCGCGTGCAAGCACGCTCTTGCAAGCTATGCAAATCTACACCTCCTCCGCTGGGGGGATGGTATAACGCTGTGCCATGATGTTTCAATCGGTGGCTTCGGCTTCGATCACCATCAGCCCGCTCTGGCCGCTGGTGGCAAACAGCGCGTTGTAGGCGGCCACTTCATTAGCAAGCACAACATCACGCGCGGTTGCGGCTGTTTGCCATTGCTGCAGCAGATCGTCACTGCGCTGGCGCAAGCCCTGGGTCAATGGCGGCAGGGTGTTGTCGAGTGCGAAATACAACAGCGACTGCAGATTGAAATCCAGCTTGGCCGGCCAGTTCAGCACGTCCTGAAAGAACGTCCACTCGCTGGTATGCACGCTGTCCTGCCAAGTCTTGCTGGCTTCGATCACCGCCTCACCGGCGGCGATCAATTCGGCGTCACGGTCGGCATCCAGCAGCGCATTGCGCAGTTGCGCCTGTTCTGCCAGCGAACGCAGCAGGCGCAGCGAATCATGCAACTGGGTTAATGCTTGTGCGACAGTTGTTTTGGCCTGCTGGAACTCGGCCTGGTCGGCCGGGTTGATGTCCAGACGTGGATCCATTACCACGCCCAGGGCCTGCGTTTGCACGTCATCACCATGGCGTAACCTGAGCGTGTAATCACCCGGCGCCACGCGCATGCCGTTGAGTGTTTTACCACTGCCGGCGGCGACGGCAAAGCCCTGATCGATGGTTGCCACCGCTGGCCTGCGCAGATCCCATTGGATGCGATTCAAGCCGGGTTGTTGGGTGAGTACCTGGTTGTTGTCATTGTTACCCGTGTCGTCTTTGACGTGCAGTGTGCGGATCACCTGATCATGGCTGTCGACAATCTCCAGGCTCAATTCAACTGGCGTTTCAGAATCCGGCTCGGGTAGCCAGTAATCGATGCTGGCGCCGCTCGGCGGATTGGCACCGATGCCGTCACCACCACTTTGTCCCTGCACGATGTAAGCGCTGACAGGTTGCAGCAGCTTGACCTGCTTGTTGTCGATGCTGGCCAGTTGGCGCAGTGGTGAGATGTTGTCGAGAATCCAGAACGCCCGACCCTGGGTGGACAGCACCAGATCCTGACCTTGTATGAGCAGGTCGGTAACCGGCACTCGCGGCAGATTGTTCTGCATGCGCTGCCAGTCATCGCCACGATTGAACGACACGAACAGCCCGGTTTCTGTGCCGGCAAACAGCAGATCTGCGTTGACCGGATCCTGCCTGACCACGCGCACAAAGTCGCTGCCGGTACGCACATCGGCAAAGCTATCGTCGGCCAGCTGCCGCCAGCTCTTGCCATAATCATCGGTGGCATAGATCAGCGCGCGGTGGTCATTGTACTTGTAACGGGTGACGGCAACAAAAGCGCTGCCGGTGTTGTGCGCCGAAGCATCAATCGCATTGATCAATGCTGGCATATGGTCACGATTGGCACCTTTGGGCGTGACCTCGTTCCAGTTGGCACCGCCATCGCGGCTGACATGCAGCAGGCCATCATCGCTACCGGCCCACAGCACAGCCGCATTCAGCGGGCTCTCGGCCAGGTAGAAAAGGGTGTTGTAGTTTTCCGACACTTCGTTGGTGATCGGCCGTCCGCCCGGGCCCTGCGTGGCGGGATCATTGCGGGTCAGGTCGGGGCTGATTGCGGTCCAGCTCTGGCCGCGATCGGTGGAGCGAAACACGCGGTTGCCAGCGTGGTAGATGACGTTCGGGTCATGCGCAGAAACCACGATCGGTGCATTCCAGTTGAAGCGGTAGCGGCGCTCACGCGGCGGCACGCCAAACAGCAGTTCCGGGTACACGCGTATGTCGCGTTCGGCGTGGGTCTGACTGTCGTACTCGGAAATCTGACCCAGATAACAGCCGGCGTAGATGCGCCTCGGGTCGTTGCGGTCAAACGCCACGTGGGCGCTTTCGCAGCCGCCAACGGCCTGATAATCGGCGTCATCGATGCTGCCTTGCGGTGAGCGACTGGCGATCGCTACTGTGCTGTTGTCCTGTTGGCCGCCGTAGACACGATAGGCGAAGCCGCTGTCGGCATTGACGCGGTAAAACTGTGCAGTGGGCTGGTTGTAAATGCTGGACCAGCTCTGGCCGCCGTCAAAGGTGATGGTGGCGCCGCCATCATTGGCGTTGATCATGTTGTCGGAGTTAGCGGGGTTGATCCAGTGATCATGATGATCGCCGTGCGGGGTACGGATCGGGCTGAAGCTCTTGCCGCCGTCGATGGATTTCATGTACGGGGCATTCAGAACATGCACCACGTCGGCGTTGTTGGGATCAGCAAAAACATGCATGTAGTACCATGACCGCGCATGCAGTTTGCGCTCGCCGTTGATGTGTTTCCAGCTCTCGCCAAAATCATCCGAGCGGTACAGGCCGCCTTTTTCCTGGGCTTCAACAATGGCCCAGACCAGTCCCGGTTTGGCGCCAGACGGGGCCACGCCAATCTTGCCCATCAGCTTCGGCAAGCCTTGCTCCAGGCGCGTCCAGTTGGCGCCACCGTCGATCGATTTCCAGATTCCGGAGCCAGGCCCGCCGGAGCGGATTTCCCACGGTTGGCGATCATGGTCCCACAACGCCGCATACAAGATACGTGGGTTGCCGGGCTGCATGCGCAGGTCCACCGCACCGCTGGTCTCATTCACAAACAACTGCTGCTGCCAGGTGGTTCCGCCATCGCGTGATTGATACACGCCACGGGTTTTCGTGGCCGCCCAGGGGCTGCCTTGAACTGCGGCCCAGATAATCTCCGGATTATCCGGATGAATCAGTACCTGGCTGATCTGGCGCGCCTCGACAAGACCGGCATGGCGCCAACTATGGCCGGCATCGGTGGAAATGTAGATGCCATCACCGTGGCTGGAGGCGACCCCGCGAAACGGCGATTCGCCCATGCCCACCACGATCACGTTAGGATCGGATGCGGCCACGGCGATGGCGCCGACCGAACCGGTCTGGAAAGTGGCATCGGCGATGCTGTCCCAGCTTTGTCCGGCATTGGTGGTTTTCCACACGCCGCCACCGGTGCTGCCCATGTAATACACCAGCGGTTGTCCGACCACGCCGGTGACAGCTGTTGAGCGGCCACCACGCGTAGGTCCGATGTTGCGATACTCCAGCGCCGCCAGTTGTTCAGCCGGGTAGCTGGCCGCGTGTACCACATTGGAGGTCAGCATGAGGCAAGCCAGCGCCAACAACAATGTGCCGGCTAGCAACAGCCGCTTGTGCAATGATTGCTGAAAGAGGGCTGATGTTGTAGGCAGCGTGGGGGTGCTGAATGCAAGCGCGTGATAAGACTTCATGGCGGACTCCTGCGAGTGGAAGCTATGCTGATGCTGGAACGCCCAGTCTATTGGAAGCACTCCCAGCATGTCGAGCACTTGCGATCAGAGCAGTTTTCACCGCGACAGGCGGTCATTCTGGTACAGCCATTAAGGCAGTATGCTGGTAAGATCAGAGTTTTGCCGTGGAGTGAACCCATGAATAGCCGAACCTTGCAACTTGCCGCCTGGGTCATCGCATTGTTGTTGATCGCCAGTAGCGGCTATGCCACTGAGCGTATCACACGCGGCAACCTGGTCATGGAAGGTATTCCCGAGCTGCCGGAACAGCTTCGCGAGCGGTTACAGCAATATCAGAACACCCGCTCGGCGGCTTTTGCCGACTGGGCGCCGGATGGTCACAGCATGCTCATCAGCACCCGGTTTGCCGAAACCGCGCAGCTGCATCGCCTGGATCTACCCATGGGCGCGCGACAGCAACTGACTTTTTTCCAAGAGCCGATCTATGGCGGCAGCTATCGGCCTGTTGCCGATCAGCGTCAGATCGCACTGTTGCGCGATCACGGTGGCGATGAAAACTATTAGTGGTCCTTCAATCTAATAATTGCGGGTTCAGCGTTCCCGTGACGCTGTGCAGCAAGGCGCCGTGCGCAGGCAATGGCCGTAGCCCTTGGCCAGCACGGGAACGCCGCAGCGCAGCGCCACGGGAGCGCCCGAAGGGTTGGCCGGTCAGCGCCCATGGCTGTGTTGCGCCCCTGGTAAAGGACTATGGCCATTCACTGCGGGCCGCGCCTTGCCCTGAACGCTGACAGACCAACTGCATCCGTACTTATTAGGTTGAAGGACCACTAGGTGTATGTGTTCGACGAAGCTGACGGCAATTTACGTATGGTCAGTGACGGCAGTCAACGTAAGGGTGCAGCGGTCTGGTCAAAAGATGGCTCACGCCTGAGTTGGTCTACCACCATCAAAGGCTCACCCGACTGGGGCATCGTGGTTGCCGATGTGCAAAATCCGGACAGCAGAAAAATGATTTATCGCGGTCAGGGTGCTTACGTGCCGTTGCAATGGGCCGCAGACAAGCGCCGTTTGCTGATACAAAAATACATTTCGGTAGTTGCCAGCGAGCTGTTTATGCTTGATACCGAGACCGGCAAGTTGCTGCAGATCAATCCCGCTGATCGAGCCATCGCCTATGACGAGGCGAAAATTTCGGCAGA